>JAOAAA010000239.1 GCA_026419115.1 Gemmataceae bacterium | reverse complement strand
CCTCACTCAAGGTCGAGCGAGTTCCAGCTTGGAACCAAATGGTTACGGCGATGCCCCCGACGAAATTCTTCGGAAAATGCGCGACGGCGAAATCTAGCGGATCATTCGCCACCCCTTTTTTCTTCGTCAATTCTGTACTTAGTTTTGGTTCCGTTGCGTTGGCTCTTGAGGAGTGGGAGGATTCTGCTCGATTTGGGTGGGGATGCTTCGATGTCGCACGAGCCAAAAGACGAAACTGCACAAACCGGCATTGATTACAAAGAAAGCAAGGAAGACGAAAAATCCTCCTTTGCCAAATGCCTCGGCATGGGTCGGGTACATTTTCTCGAATCGATCCTCACCAAGGGTAGTAATACGGACGGCTTCTCGGCAGACCGTCATACCTATCAGGGTTAATGCCAGTCCCAGTGTGGGAACGAGTAATTTTCTCACAGAAAATTGTTCCGAAACGTAAAGCCATCCCCAGCCCAACGCTTGCACAATCACCCCGAGGATTGCCAAAACGAAGTAGGGTCGGGCTAATGGGGAAACAAAAGCAAGGCAAGTCGCATCATCAGTGACGAGGTAATACCATGCAGCCGTTGCCCCAACAAGAAATAAACCCGCCCCTGCAATAAGGGCCAGCTCGCGCGGTCGGCCTGTACCCCGATACCAATGCTGCCAAGCCAGAAAAATCACCATAGTCGGTACCGAGCCGATCGCCCACATTGCAAGTCGTGGTAACAACTGGGGTTCATAATAAACTTGGGAACTGGTTGCGTAAAATTCGCCCCAGAACTGGGGAGAACGCACACTCAAAAGGTGGTTCTCGGTCCATGAATAACCCGTGAACGCGACGGCAGTCCAAGGGATACAGGCAATCACAATGGCAACGACATAAGGTTGTTGAGCTAACCAACGCGATTTGAGCAAGTACAGAGCGTAAAAGCCAACAATCAGAACGGGGAGGATCGCCATCCAACGGTTGAATAACAGCAAATTCGCTGTGTAGTATTCTTGCTTGTACAAAATCTGCAAGAACAACAAAGGAGCAACTCCGGCCGTGATGGCCCCCGAAAGCATGACAGGCAACCAATCCTTGAGAATACCCGCCGAACTCTCGGGACCGCGTGGGGATTTGCGTAGATAGGCGATCGCCAACCATCCTGTTCCTGCTAACACATAGTTCATAAAGACCACATGAATCGCCAACGTCAGCACATAGGTGGTGATGTAAAAGGCGGTCGGGAGGGGAAAACCAAATGGAAAAGCCGTATCCATTATCGACCTCCTTGAGCAATCGCCTTCGATTCTCGAACGAGGGCCGGTTCGGTGCCAGCTTCCTCAAGCCATTTGCGAATCCGTTCTAATCGGGCCGAATACTCGACGGGATTCGCTTGAGGGTCGGGCCATGTTTTGGGTCGATCCTGTTCCAACCATGAGACATACTCAACGAGGCTATCTAATTCCTCGGCCGTTCCTGCAAACGGCGGCATGAACGGTTTGAGCTTTTGTAGTTTGGCGAAGTTTTGACGTTTCATTTCTCCGTCCCAGCGTTTGGTTAATCCCGAAAGGCTGTTGAGTCCTACCGTGGTGTGACAAACGCTACATTGTTGCCGAAACACCAATCCCCCTTTCCGAAGAATGGGATGAGGTTGACCGTTGATCTGCGGAAGTTGATCTTCGTGCCGAAGCGGAAAGGGATCGATACTCGTTAACCCACGTTGCCGCAAGGCAGCGACTTGGTCGGGGCGGATGGCGTTCGAGTACAACAATTCTCGAAGGGTATAAGGTTTGCGAACCCCTTCGCGAACGAATTCCCCTCCTGCCGTGGCCGCAAAAGCTAATCCTGCCAAGACCAGTGCCGTGGCCCCGTTGATGTATAATTGATTGCGAATCAGACCAAATAGCGCGTAGCCACCAACCAAGGCCGAGGCTCCGATGGCAATGGTCAGCATCATGGTCATCGCCATGGAACCTCCCATCACCCACTCACGACTATCCGGGGGCATCGCTGCCAAAAACCAAATCCCCAGTAAGGGCATGGCTGCCATCGGAGCCATCAACCATGCCGCTTGGCGAACCAATTCTTCGCGTTCGGGTCGGGAGAATGAGCCTGCCAAGTTAATCAATACCATGGCAACCAAAGCAGCGACCACCAAACTCGCCACGGTTCGATAAAGCAAGGAAGGCAAGAAGGTGGGGTTGAAGAACGCATCGATTAACGAACGGCTTTCCAACCATGCGCCTGGAGTGAGTTGGAAGGATAGAATCCCGTTGATCCAGAACAAGCTCATCCAAGCGGCAAACGAGTACAGTGCTAACAGAATCAATCGAGCCTTATCGGTTAGGCGGGAACCATACTTGAACGCGGCATAACCCGCTACGACTTCCAAACAGAAAAAAGTCCATTCAACGGCCCATAGCCAATGGAATTCATCGATCATCAGACCAATGGTAACGGGACTGACTTGAATACTGGTGAACCACATTCCTACCCCCGTTAAAGCGCCAGTCACGAAGCTAATCAAGACGAGGTAGCGGAAGTAACCATCCAAAAACGCTCGGGCGGATTTCGAGCGACCGGTCATAGCTAGCCACTGGAAATAACACAACAGCATCCCCCCACCGATGGCAAAATGGGCGGTGAAGACATGGAAAATTCCCAAGCCTCCGATCGCAAGCCCCTTCATCAGGGGGCCAAAATCATTCACAGGGTAAACAACGGCATCCATAAAAACTTTGGTCTCACTCTTTTGAGTTTATTTGAAGGTTCAACTGTGCTTGGGACCATCCAATTAACAAAAATGGGAGAGAATCTTAGTTGACGTTTTTTTATCAATATCTGAGAGGTATTAAAGTGATCGCGTTGTGAAAATTTTGTGGGGATTCGTGAAGAACGAAGATAAGCGATGAGTGATTCCAAAACAAATCTCGGATGGGAGTGAGAGCGTTCCTGTGATATAATGCCCCTATCCCAAGGAGCATCCACGATGAGGAACATCGATCTTAGCGAATTGCCCGACATCGAATACCCTGCTCATCCGGAG
>JAOAAA010000238.1 GCA_026419115.1 Gemmataceae bacterium | reverse complement strand
ATTCAGACGATGGGCTTGTTCCTCTCGCCATAGATAAACGCTACGCAGAATGGCCAATCGTCGGCGATCTAACGAACTCGTCCCTTTGAGTTTTCGCCAACGCTCGATCTCTTCTTCTTCAAGCAATGATCTCTTGACGAAGCTCGCAAAATCTTCCTCGGCCCAGCTCAATCGCCCCTTATTTTCAAGGTTTCGATTCAGGATATCCCACACGGCTAGCAGATCACGCACATCTTCAAAGGCGTATCGAATTTGTTCCTTCGTAAGCGGGCGTTGCCCCCAATCGGTTAGGGTTTCGCTTTTTTCAATTCGTTGGGAGGTGGTTTTTTGAACGATCGCAGCATAGTTCAGGGGATATCCCAGACCAATGAGACCCGCACCGATTTGAACATCCACAACATGATACGGAACTTTTCCACAGGCTCGTTGACAAATTCGCATTTCCTCGCGACCAGAATGAACAATGATTTGCTTATCGGGTCGGGTCAGCAAGCGCCAAAAATCATCCAAAGGACCACACTTGAGCGGATCGATGAGATAGAGCTTTTTGCGAGTGGCCACCTGAACAAGACAAAGATGAGGAACATAAGTTTGCTCACCGATAAACTCGGTATCGAAAGCGATCTGAGGTTCTTCGGTCAATTCCTTCAGGCAATTCACTAAGTCCGACGGGCGAGAAACGATAACTTCGGGGAGTGTTACCGGCATGAAAGAATTCCCTTCCGAGTTATTTTTTCTAATTGATTCACTTTTCCTCAACTTTTAGTGAGTCAAGATCAAACAAAGGATCACTCCCGATTTCTCTGACGACTCACCCAAGGGGGGCGGGGCAACCTGAGTGGATAAATAATCCCAATGAACCTAGCCCTATTCCCTCAAGACTACCAGCAGGCGAACTCAATTTGTGGGGTAACCCCTCTCTGAGAGATGGAACAAAGAGGATTGTCAATTCACTGGGCAAGGTCAGCATTCTCAATGAATCGGTGCCAAATCAAATCGATGATCGAGTTAGCCTTAGCCGAGCAGATTCAGACCGCTTTGCTGATCACTCGCGATAGGGAAAAGTTTATCCATTCGAGTAATTTTGAAGACTTCGAGCAGGTCTTTGTTCAGGTTGCACAAGACCATTTTGCCGCGGGCCCCTTGAACCTTTCGGTTCAGGGTGACTAGTTTACCTAAGACCGCAGAGGAGAGGAAATCGACATTCTTGAAATTCAACAGCAATTTTCGCCGGCCCATTTCATCAACGAGTTGGAAGAGTTGATCGCCGACGGCCGTGATGTTTTGCTCATCAAGAATTTTCTTATCGACGAAGTGGACGATCGCAATGTCACCTTCGTCTTCCACTTGAATACGATCTCGTTTTTGGGACATGGGATAGGACTCCTACATATCAATGATATTTAGGCCATTGTATCAGGTTTTGTGAAAATAGGGCAGAGAAACTCGATTCTTTTCTTTGAAATCTTCCAGTTCTGGATGAAACTTCTCATCGATACAAAGCAACCATTTTCCTTAGTGTAAAGCAACAATTCTCTCTAGTCGAAGGACATCTCCACTCGAATTAGGTAGGTTCTTACAATGAGAGCATTAACTTTCTAGGGGACGTCATGCCTTTCCGATATGCCATTTGCAATGAAACCTTTGTCGATTGGTCTCATGAAAAGGTTTGTGAATATGTTGCTCAACTCGGCTATGGGGCTTTAGAATTGGCGCCGTTTACTTTAGCCCCGCTCATTACGCAGTTAACGGCTGCGCAACGCCAGAGCATCCGGCAACAAGCGGAAAAGGCAGGGCTAAAAATTTTGGGTCTGCACTGGTTGTTGGCAAAAACCGAAGGGTATCAAGTCACCTCACCGGATCCGCAGGTTCGCCAAAAAACCGCCCAATATCTTCAGGAACTCGCCAAGGCCGCTCGTGATTTTGGTGGCGATACTTTGGTTTTTGGCTCCCCTTTGCAAAGGAAAATTCCTGCGGGGGCGACTCCTCAACTCGCTGCCGATTATGCCTACGATACCTTCACGCAGGTGATACCCGAACTGGAACGGTCTGGCGTGATACTCGCGTTGGAACCTTTAGCTCCGACCGAAACCGATTTTCTGCAAACCGCTGCCGAAACCGTTGCACTCAGGAACCGCTTAAATCATCCGAATGTGCAATTGCATCTCGATGTTAAGGCCATGTCCAGCGAGTCACAACCAATCCCCGAGGTTATTCGCACGAATGCACAGTGGTTGAAGCACTTCCATGCGAATGATCCGAACAAACGGGGACCCGGCTTTGGCGAGACCGATTTTGTCCCCATTTTTCGGGCCTTGAAGGAGATCAACTACTCAGGCTGGATTTCCGTGGAAGTCTTCGACTACACTCCCGATCCCGAAACGATTGCTTCGCAAAGTTTAGCCTACATGAAAAAGTGTGAAGCCTGCATTTGAGCAACACCTTTAATTCAGAGATGGGGCACCCGTATGCGAACTTACACCTGATTGAAAAAGTGTGAAAGGTGTATTTGTCCTTGTCCCTTATCGAAAAAGTGTGAAGGGTGGATTTGACCTACTCCCCTACCGAACTACTACTATAAGACCATGCAGAACGATCCCGTACTCCAAATTCTTTTGCGTCTCCAAAACGGAGAACTTTCAGCCGATGCGGCAGCGAACTCGATTCGCTCCCAAATCTCACCCGTGGCCGACTTGGGGTTTGCTCAAGTCGATCTCGAACGAAAAACCCGCTGCGGTTTCCCCGAGGTGATTTTTTGCGAAGGAAAAACGCCGGCATGGGTCGAAGGGGTGGCTCGAAAATTGGTCGATGCCAACCAAGATTGTTTCGGTACCCGATTGAACAGCGAACAGGCCGACCACATCCAAAAAGTTTTCCCCCAAGCCGAAATCGATCGGGTCGGAAGAACCTTTTGGTTGCCCGTGTCGTCGGATCGAGAAGCGCCCGTGGGATATGTGCCCGTTTTTACGGCAGGTACGGGGGATATCCCTGTTGCGTATGAGGCCGTGAACACTCTAAAGGCATTGGGAATCGCCACGGAAATGATTGCGGATGTCGGCGTTGCGGGGTTGCATCGGATCCTGAGGTATCGGGAGAATATCAAGCGGGCCGATTG
>JAOAAA010000237.1 GCA_026419115.1 Gemmataceae bacterium | reverse complement strand
GATCTCAACACGATAGAAGTAATCGATACCTCCTTTCTTGAGGTGATCGGTCACTTGAATCCAGTATTCTCCATCATTGGGGATGCTGATGCGGAAGTAACTGTCGGGTCCTCCCGAGTCATCGTTACTCGCAAGGATACCCCCGCCGACGACCCCAAGATACATCACAGAATCGAGCCGTGAGCCGAGCCGACGTGCAAAGCAATTGACATCGAAAACTTGCCCTTTCTTAGCAGTGAATCGGAAGAAATCGAGGTCCCCTTCTTTTTCGATAATGCCATGAAAAGCAAGCGGGGCGGCCCCAATCGAGGTGAGTTTGCTCAAATCATCATTGGGTTCGGCTTCAAAAAAGTTTGGCAGGTCAATCAGTCGGAATGGCATGCCCGAGGGAGAAATTCCTTGCGCATCTTGGCAAAAAATTTCAAATCGCCCCCCTTCCGGAATTTGGGTCGGTAACTTGATTTTTTGACGAATCTCACCGCTGGGATCACCCAAAAACCGAACTTCAATTTCCTCTCCTAATTTCCCACCTGCAGGAATAATGGCAGTCGGTCGCGGGAAAGAACCAATGTGAACGCGGTAGTAACAAGCCCCGTTACCGGCATAAGATGTTTCCCGAACTTGCACATAATAAGTGCCATCTTCCGGGGCAATGATCGAGAGATGCCCATCTTGTTTGAGCAAGGGGGTATCATCGGAAGAAGCCAATTCAAATCGCTTCGAGTTCAGGATCGCAATATATGGATCGAAAAAACTGGTGGCTAAACGCATCCCTTCAATTTCTACCGAGATGCGTTGGCCTTTTTTGACCTCCACGGCATAGAAATCATCGTCTTCGTTATTGGCAATGCCGTGAACGGTGGTGTTGAGAGGAATTTTTTGAGCGGATGCCAAATCGTTATTCGGCTCTTTCTCATCCACGATTGGTAAGGCCCCTACCCACAAGGTGCGCATTTCGGTGACACCGGTTGCGGTCCGCACCCGTACCCCGTATTCACCAAGTCGAGCATCGGGAGCCACTTTGACCGTCGCTTTAACAAGGGCAGGATTGACCACTTCGAGCTTGGTTACGGTGAATCCCGGTTGGTAAAAGATCACTTCTTGGGCATCGGCCAAATTGCCACCGTTGAGGTTAATCACCGATTCAATACCCCGTTGAACACCACGGGGGGTAATCGAACCCAGAGAGGGACTGGCAGCATGAATCGTGGAAACACACAAGCCCAGAATTAGGAAAGTCGATCGAAACATAGAAGCTATAATCGCAGGTTGGTTGGAATAAATAGAAGAGATGGGCGAGAGGAACCGGATTAGGCCAAAAGTTCTTTGACCACTTTGCCATCATCAACGATTTCAATGGGTCGATTCCCCGGAGCCATCAATTCTTTATCGGCATTGATGCCAAGGCAGTGGTAAACGGTGAAGGCTAAATCTTCGACGGTTAAAGGATTATCTTCCGGTTCGGTGGCGGTGGCATCGGAGGTCCCATAGGCGAACCCTCTCTTGATCCCCCCCCCTGCGAGGACTACGGTAAAGACTTTGGGCCAGTGGTCACGGCCTGCGGTGTTATTGATTTTCGGGGTTCGACCAAACTCGCTGGAAACCATCACCAAGGTGCTATCGAGCAGACCCCGTTTATCGAGGTCGGTAATGAGCGTTGCAAAGGCTTGATCGAAGGCAGGAAGTTGGCTGGCCATGCTGGCTTTGATGCCCGAGTGCATATCCCAACCACCATAGGTTAACGAGACAAATCGCACACCGGCTTCGACCAATCGGCGAGCCATCAGCATCCGTTGGCCAGCCGCGTTCCGACCATACGCATCACGAAGTTTGGCATCTTCCGCATTGATGTTGAATGCTTCCTTGGCTTTGGGAGAAGAAATCAGGGCATAGGCTTGTTGATAGAACGTATCCATAGCCGCGATGTTGTCGGATTTTTCCTTCGTGGCAAAGTGATCGTTCACGGCTTCGAGGATATTCTTTCGAGTGGTAAAGCGTTTATCATCGACCCCACCGGGTAAACTTAAATCCTGAACCGTAAAGCCTGGGTTTGCAGGGTCCGAGCCAAGCGAGAAGGGAGCATACTTGCTAGAAAGGTAACCGCTGCCGGCATAGGTGGTCGGCATGGTGGGGATACACACATAGGGGGGCAGGTTATTTCGCACTCCAAACTCGTGGCTGACGACCGACCCCATCGAGGGATACGATAATGCCGGACTTGGGCGATAACCCGTGAACATATTGTGGGTCCCGCGCTCGTGAGCTGCTTCCCCGTGAGTCATGCTCCGGCAGATGGTCAGTTTGTCGGCAATCTCTGCAGTCTTTTTGAGATACTCGTTGAAGACCACTCCATCCAATTTCGTTTTGATCCAACCCATTTCTCCTCGATATTCGATCGGAGCGTTGGGTTTGGGGTCGAACGTGTCTTGATGAGCCGATCCTCCGGGTAGGAAGATGTGGATAACCGATTTGGCTTTTCCTTCTTTGCTCTCGTAGTGTTTAATGTCGGCTTTGGCTTTCGCACGGAAGAAACCTTCGAGTGTCAGTCCCAGCCCCGTTGCGGCACCGACTTGCAGAATCGTGCGACGGGAAGGGGGAAGGAAATGGGAAGGGTCATCTTTCCAAGTTACAGGCTTCATCAAAGAAGTCTCCAATGTCAGTGGACAGGGATACCAGAAGGCATCGGCAGGTACATACTGTAGGCCTACACTCTCGTAATAACGAGTTGGTTAATAGTTTAGTCGTCATGGGAACGTCTGTCAATGAAATTTAATCCCTTGCTGACGAGATTGTTACCTAAGGGAACTTAACCCCAATCGGGTTCAAGAGATTCAACAAGAATAGGCCCGACGGGATCGATATTTTGTAATTTGGGTACTCACGAAAGTTACGTATCTTGCCCAAACACATTGTGAATAAAGCCACATTCGTCGGCTTCTTGCGAATCGCGTAAGTCCTCGTTAAATTTTGCAGCTATAACATATTGGCCGGTAAAAGCCCGCTTTGTTTTAATTCTGAGGTAATTGGTCCGGATCGATCCCCATTTGTCGAAGAAGTTCTGCCAGTTGTTCGGCCTTGCGTTCTGCTTCGAGTTTCGCTTTTGCTTCTTGTTCGGCGCGGAGGCGTTCTTTCTCGGCGAGTTGTTGAGCTTCGAGTTTCGCTTTCGCTTCGGCCTCGGCGCGAAGGCGTTCTTGTTCGGCGCGTTCCTGACTAGCGATCCGAGCCAGTTTTTCTATCTCGGCGTCTTTCTTCATTTGCTCGGCTCGTTTCTCGGCACGCTCGGCTCGATCCTTCTGAATCAG
>JAOAAA010000236.1 GCA_026419115.1 Gemmataceae bacterium | reverse complement strand
GGTCGGCTCCCTTGACGAGTAGCCGGTGGTTCCACTTCTCCATCAATCCCGAGAACGTGAAAGATGGTGGCAAACAGATCGGCAGGGGAATACGGCTGGCTTGCGGGTTGCTCTGCCCGTGGCGTTGATTTGCCCACCACTTGACCCATTTGCAAACCACCACCAATCAAAAGTAATGGGGTTAAAGGTGCCCAGTGATCGCGTCCACCAACCAATTTCGTATCGATTCGCGGATTCCGACCAAATTCACCCGTCATCACCAACAAAATTTTCTTCTCTAATCCTCGTGCATATAGATCGTCGATGAAGGCTGCCAACGCTTGATCCAACGGGGGACTACATTGTTCAAAACCTTCTTTGACGGGTGGGGTACCATTTACATTGTGATGATCCCACCCCCCATAACCGATATTGACGATACTCGCGCCCGCTTCGCAAAGTCTGCGGGCCAACAGCAAACATTCACCGATCTTCGCCGAACTATACGGTGATTTGCTCGAACCATATTTTTCTCGAAGCCGCTCACTTTCAAGCGAAAGGTCAAACGCTTTCGAGGCATCTTGGGTCAAAAATCGGAGTGCTTGTTGCTCGAACTGATCCATTCCGTCTGCCACACCCGATTGATCGATTTCTCGTTTCATCTGATCGAAAGAACGAAGTAGACTCCTTCGATCGGAAAGCCGTTCGGGTGAAACTTGGAGCAAAAGATTTTTATCGGCGCCGTTCGGATCAAAAGGGACATAAGCCGTGCCAAGGTAAACCGGTTGATCGGCACGGATGTTACCGCCAAGTTTGATATAGGAAGGCATACCTGTGACCGGATGATTCAGCCCCCGACGATAGGCAATACGCGAACCCAACGAGGGGGCTGCCTGCGGTTGATTGTTGTCGAAACCCGTGAAGTTAATTCCGGTGTTCACCCAGTGAGTTCCGCCACCATGGCCACTATTGGAGTGAGCAAAACTTCGCACCACCGCAATGCGATGTGCCCGCTCCGCAAGTTTCGGAAACGTCCCACCAAAGGTGATTCCGGAAAGACTGGTCTTCACTTCACCCGTTGTGCTTCGGAACTCGACGGGGGCATCCATCTTGGGGTCGAAGGTTTCAATTTGACTCGGGCCTCCTCCCAACCACAGCCAGATCACAGAAGTATCTTTTGGCAACGACAAAGAACTTTGTGAACGGGCTTGCAACAACCGGCTTGGTGTTAAACCCGCTAGCCCCGTGAGACTACAGGCACCGAGCCTGAGAAAATCACGACGAGCCATTCCCGATTTTGCTCCAAGAAAACGAGCTGATGAACTCGCGGTCAACATGATAGGCCTCTTTAGGTAGGAAGGAGGAATTTGGACTCGCAAAAATCAGAACAACACCAAGGATCGGTTTGTTCAGAGGTACCTTAATCTTACTCTAATGAATTTTTCGATGCAACACAATTTCAAGTTTTTTGATCTCTCCAAGGAGAATCAAAAATCGATTCGAGAATTTTCGTTCTCGGTGAGCCAATAAATGAACTCAATCGTCGGCAACAATCGGGGGTAGAAGTGAAGAGAATTTTCGTTCTGGGGAACGATCCCCGATCCACAATAGGCGCCCCCCTCTCCACACCTTTCCGAGATTCCTCCACGCAGAGAGATTGCCGGTTTCGTTTGGGCCCTTCGAGTGTGCCATCGGTTTTTTCGCTAATCCAATCAACAAGCAGAGAGGTCGTCGGTTTCGTTTTGCGCGTTCGTTTGTGAACAATTCATTCCCGATTCCTACAATTTCTCGAATCAGTACGAGATATGTTCCATGAAAACAATTATCGAACCTTTCCGAATCAAAATGGTCGAGCCTCTCAAGCTCACCACAGTTGAGCAACGCCAACAGATTCTCAAAAACGCTTTTTATAACCCGTTTTTGATACCCGCCGAAGATGTGTTGATCGACCTGCTGACCGATAGCGGAACTTCGGCGATGAGTAGCGAGCAATGGGCCGGTATGATTCGTGGGGATGAATCGTACGCCGGCGCGAAAAGTTGGTATCGCTTTGAAAAGGTCCTCAAAGAGCTGACCGGAATGCCGTATGTGTTGCCCACACATCAAGGACGCGCCAGCGAACGAATCCTGTTTGAGTTATATGGCGGACCGGGCAAAGTTATTCCCAACAACAATCACTTCGACACCACACGGGCCAACTGCGAACACACCGGTGCCGAAGCGGTTGATCTAGTGATCGAGGAAGGCAAACAGCCACAATCGAAACATCCGTTCAAGGGAAATCTTGATCCGGAAAAACTCGAACAACTCATTAAGCGGGTTGGGGTCGAACGGGTTCCACTCGTGATGATCACGGTCACCAACAATAGCGGGGGGGGGCAACCCGTAAGCCTCGAAAATATCCGGACCATTCGCCAGATCTGCGATCGTTACGGGATTCCTTTGTTCCTTGATGCGTGTCGCTTTGCTGAAAATGCCTACCTGATAAAACTCCGTGAATCAGGACAATCGCACCGGACCGCGAGAGAAATCGCCCAAGAAATGTTCTCGCTTGCCGATGGGGCCACCATTAGCGCTAAGAAAGACGGTCTTGTGAATATCGGTGGGGTGCTCCTGCTACGTGATGCACAAAAAGCTCAGGCGGCGGGGAATCTGCTCATTCTCACCGAAGGCTTTGTGACCTACGGAGGATTAGCAGGCCGTGATCTCGAAGCGATGGCCTACGGCTTTCAAGAAGTACTCGATGAGGGCTATCTAGAATATCGTATTCGTAGCACTGCCTACCTTGGCGAAGGACTGATTCGGCATGGGGTTCGGATCGTCGAACCGCCCGGAGGTCATGCGATATACATCGATGCAGCCCATTTCTGCGAGCATTTGACCCCCGATCAATTTCCCGGCCAAGCCCTGCTCTGCGAACTTTACCGTCATGCTGGGATTCGGGCCGTTGAAATCGGCAGTGTGATGTTCGGCAAAATCGATCCCCAAACCGGCCGCACCATTCATCCTCCCATGCAACTGGTTCGGTTGGCCATTCCCCGACGGGTCTATACTCAATCTCACATCGATTACGTCATTGAAGCCATCGGAGAAGTATTTGATAATCGTCAGAATATCAAAGGGGTCCGCATTGTGGAAGCTCCGACCGTGCTTCGTCATTTTACCGCCAAATTTGCCCTTCTCGACTAAGAGACGATCCGCGAGATATGCCAATCACCCGACTTATTCATATGGTAATGCTATGATTTTTTCTTGAGGATCGGTATGGCGAAGTCTCCCTTTACGGGTCGGGTCAAACGGTTACAACAATTACTTAAAGAGAAGGGGTACAC
>JAOAAA010000235.1 GCA_026419115.1 Gemmataceae bacterium | reverse complement strand
GTACGGCACGGGGCCGATGTTGCTGGACCCATTCGAGGAAGGGGATTCCCTGCAAGCCCGGAAGCTGTTGATCGCTAATAACAATGTCCGCCTCCTGTCGAGCCAACAACAGTTGAGCTTCTTCCGCAGTGGCACAGGGGCGGAAGTCGTAATCCTGAGATAATAACCCTTGGGCCAATCGGACCAAAGAGGGATCATCATCGACGAAAACGATACTGCACTTGAATCTCGCCACGTGTTCACCAAAGCGAGTAGATTGGGAAGATGCTGAAAATACCGGCATTCAGCATGTTAAAGAGAATATAACTCATCTTTTTGAGATAATCAGAAAATCTTGCCAATTCGATTTTTTCTCAGAACCTGCTTGTCAGGTCAGACGATAAATTAATTTCCTGAGAAGAATATCTGGTTTCGGGATTTCTCCCCCACAAGAAAATCCCAAGCCTTAGCGAAACCCATTGGGTATAATGTAAGGGCTAACCAGAAGAGAAGTAACCAAAGAGGAGATAGTGCATAATCTACAATCCTTAGGGTGAGCTTCCTCGGAAATCAACCTATGAGAAAAGTTTAAGAACGCAAAACAGGGAATTTCCGGAAAGTTTGCGGATTGTGAATAAAAACCCTTGAACTTGGTGAAAGTACCATTTACAATCGGATTTTGAAATTCGTGTAAATGGTTTTTTAGGCAGGATGCCGCTGAGAGGTTATCGGATCGGAACCGATAAAAGAAAGGGTTTAGATTTATGCTCTAAACTCTTATGCAATTGTGTTTTATGTTGAAATTGCCAGTGCGATAATTGGCAGACCGTGTTGGTTTTGTTTACCAAAATCGGTCCATTAAAATAGATAATCTATCGGGAAGGATCAAAAATCATGAAAACCGCGCGTAAGACGCGACCTAATCCAACTGCTGAGGCATCCGAGCATCCTGTACTTACTACCTTTTCCTCAGACCTTTTAACCCCAGAAGAAGAACGGGAATTGTTGGCTTCCTTTTGGGATGTGAAAAGTGAGTTGGTTCGAACCCTTCTCCGTCATTATCATCATTTAAAGGCGGAACGGCCTGCCCAAGAACCTTGGCCTATGGCCCAGTTTATTCGGGAACGATGTGATGAACGTGCTTGTGCCGAATTCCCCAAAATTCATCAGCTGCACGAAAAATACGTCCATTACAAACATCGTTTAGCTTCGGCCAACATTCGTTTAGCTGCTCACGTTGCTAAACGCTTCCGGCATCATGCTTTAGGTTATGCCGACCTCCTTCAAGAAGCCGTCTGTGGTCTGATGCAAGCCATTGACCGCTTCGATGTTTCGCATGGGACCCGTTTGGCAACCTATGCGACTTGGTGGATTCGGCAAACCCTGCAAATTGCGGTGGCCCGTCAAAGTCACCTCGTTAGTTTGTCGCCTCACCACCTTCAGGAACTCGGCCTGCTGCAACAAGAATCTGAAGCCTTGGCTCATAGTGGCAAGCATATTCCTAGCCCCCAAGAATTGGCCTCGCGAACGGGCAGTAGCTTAGAACATTTGACCCATTTGCAAACTGCGACCCGAACCCCTGTCAGTTTGAACGCTGTTCTGGATGATGATAGCGATTTCAAACTCACCGAGGCAATGCCCGATACTACCAGTCAAACTGCCCAAACCAATAACGAACGACAAGAAGCCCTGACCTTCTTAATGGAAGGGTTACGTCCTCGGGAACGCAAAGTTCTTGACATGCGTTTCGGCCTGAATGGCAATGGTTCGCTTTCTCTGCGTCAGATCGGCCACGAGCTTCGCATCTCGAAAGAACGGGTCCGACAAATCCAAAACCGGGCTCTCGATAAACTGCGTGAAAATGCCAAACGCTACAACATGGATACCAGCATCCTGTTAGACTAAGGTTTTTGACTGACCCTATTCTCTCTTTTCCGAAAGAATCGCCAAGGCCTGCGAATCAACCGCGAGGCCTTTTTCTTTGCCGATACTCCCTCCTTCTGCATTCCTTTCTTTCCCCGTTGTTTTCCCTGCGTTCTTTGCCCGATTCTCTTCAAAAGACCTGCCGAATTTGCTATAACTACAATTCCCACCTTTTTCCTTCCGAGGTTTGCTTATGAACCTTCCGTATCGACACACCCAGTTTCGGACCCGTCGGCATTTTCTCAAAGGCTCGGCATTGGGGCTGGGGGCGTTGGCCTTTGCCGAACTCGGGGGGGCTTCTGCCAATCTGCAGGCAGCTCCTGTGAAACCGGAAAACCCCTTGGCCCCGAAAAAGCCTATGTTTCCTGCCAAGGCCAAGAGCGTCATTTACTTGCACATGGCAGGGGCACCTCCCCAACAGGATTTGTTCGACTACAAGCCCAAGCTCGTGGAAAATCACATGAAGCCTTGCCCCGATGAATTTCTCAAAGGGCAACGCTTTGCCTTCATCAAGGGGCATCCCAAACTTTTAGGAACCCCCTATAAGTTCAAACAGCATGGGAAGTCGGGGGCTTGGGTGTGTGAACATCTTCCCGAATTCGCCAAAAAGGTGGACGAAGTTGCTTTTCTTCGGGGGATGTGGACCGATCAATTCAATCATGCTCCGGCCGAGCTTTTGTTGTTCACCGGTTCCCAACGCAATGGGGGGGCCTCGATGGGGTCATGGATTACCTATGGTCTTGGCAGCGAAAACCAAAATCTTCCGGGCTTTGTTGTCTTGATCTCTGGCGGGACCGATCCGACCGGTGGGAAAGCTCTTTGGTCTACCGGATTTTTACCCAGTGTCTACCAAGGGGTTCAATGTCGCACTTCGGGCGACCCCATTTTGTATGTCACGAATCCAGCTGGGATCGATCGCGAGAGCCGACGGCGAACGCTCGATGCCCTGAAGGAATTGAACGAATTGGAATTGAAAGAATTCGGTGATCCGGAAACCTTGACCCGTATCGAGCAATACGAACTTGCTTTTCGGATGCAAACGGCCGTACCGGAAGTGATGGATATTGCCAAAGAAGATAAAAAGACCATCGAAATGTACGGGGCCCAACCGGGGGCGGCCTCGTTTGCTAATAACTGCTTGTTGGCTCGTCGGCTGGTGGAACGGGGGGTTCGTTTCGTTCAATTATTCGACTGGGGCTGGGATATTCACGGGACCGGTGCCGGTGACGATATTTTGAATGCACTGCCCCGAAAATGTAAAGAGATCGATAAACCCATTTCTGCCTTGCTCGAAGACTTGAAACGTACCGGCTTGCTCGAAAGTACCCTCATCATTTGGGGGGGGGAATTCGGACGCACCTCCATGAACGAGGCTCGCGGCGGCTCCAAATTCCTTGGCCGCGACCATCACCCCCATTGCTTTACTATGTGG
>JAOAAA010000234.1 GCA_026419115.1 Gemmataceae bacterium | reverse complement strand
GGTCCTTCGTTTGCCCGATAGCTGGCATGAAATCCTTCGATGGTACGAACTGTGAAGAGGTCTTCGCCTGTGATGGTTCCTGATGCTTTGATCACTTCCCGTGAGGCCATCGAGAAACCCACACCAGAAATTCCCAATAGCAACAGAACCCAGCCCAGCGTTCGGAGACGATCAGACCAACGGGGTTTTCCCATCGCAGCGATTTGTCGGTTTCGCCAAACCACATAGCTGTAGCAACAAATAAAAGTAAGGAATCCTATCAATGCAGAGAGGATAATGAAACGTGCAATCGACGATTCGTAGTTCATCCGGCGACCCTAAAACTCGTGGGAAGTACAAGCATTTTCGTACATCATTTCAGGGAATTCTCAGTTGAAATCCGTTCGGTAAACAAGGTTCTCAAAATAATGTTCGTTAGAATGTACCTTATTCAGAAAAAACAGCAAAATTGACAAAATCGGCTCGGGATCATTCTCTGCTATCTCAAGCTAAATAGAGGGAAGAACAACGTGAAATTTTGAAACATTCGACCAGACAAGAAAAAGGTTTGAGCAAGAGGACACTTGGAAGGGGTCTTGATGAGGGTAATAATCTAGGGTCTTGATGAGCGTGATGAATAGGGGAGAGACAAAAGAACTATTTTGAGGCAGCAGGAGCTTTCAAAACTATGTCAAATTTATTTTCGCCTTCTGCAATCTTGGTTTTGAATCCGCCTGCCTTGGTAGCATACACTTTGTGCAAGGCTTTGTAGAGATCGCTCTGATCTTTGGGAACAGTGAACTTGCCAAGCTCTTCAAACCCGCTGGGAAGAGAAGGGACCGGTGGTTGAGGTAACCCCCCCCCTGGGCCTCCAGGTCCCCCTGGGCCACCAGGTCCCCCTGGGCCGCCCGGACCGCCGGGACCGCCCGGACCGCCGGGACCAGGAAAACCACCGGGCCCCCCCGGACCGCCAGGCCCGCTAGGCCCGCCAGGACCAGGGAAGCCTCCAGGACCGCCGGGGCCTCCGGGACCGGGCATCATGGGCATGCTCGGAGGCAACATCGGAATCGGAAGATTCCCATAAGGGTCGGTGACAATCATCACCACGGCATCACCAACAGGCAGGTCTTTTACTTCGTAGGTCCCATCTTTAATTGTTCCAATCGAGGGAACAAAACCTTTTTCGGTCGAAATCAGAATGCGACCTGCCGCCAAGGGGGTGTCTCCTACCTTGATCGTTCCTTTCAAGGTCGATTTTCCTTTCGGTGCCCGATCAAATTTAACTTCGGGCATCGGGGGGGGGCCTTGAGGTTGATCTTTTTTGTCTTGCTTGTCATCCTTGGATTTATCGCAACCGGAAAATGCCACGATCATCACAAGGAATAAACCAATCACACCGCGACGCGATTGAGAAAAAGGGGTCATAAAAACATCCTTTATGAAGGTTTGAGGAAAAAATAAGCCTCAACCCATGATGTATGAGTTGAGGCTCATGATTCAAGCAACTTCGAGAGTAACTTGGTTCTTACCAATCGTTCCCGAGAACTTCACCGTAGTTTGGTGTGGTGGCGGCATAGAAGGTGTAGGGATTCACACTCGGCTTCACCGAACGAACACTCCCATCGACCATCGCAACCAGCAACCCTCCGGAACTCATGGCTTGGGCGCAACCGGTGGTGGCAGTTCCCGGTTTGGGTTTCACTTCAAAGGCAATCGAGTTCCAAGTTTTGTAATCGTAGCAATAAGCATAGAAATAGGCATACTCATCACCGGAGTATTCATAGCGATAGCTATAAGGGCTGCTTCGATAAACCATACGATAGGTATAGGTATATCCCAGAGGATCGTAATTCCAAATTCTCACAGTGGAGGAATTTTCAGAATAACCATACCCATCGTCATACACGCGACCGGTCTTGGCGACCCCTTCTGCGAAAGCAATGGTGTTAGACGTTCCATCGGTAATCCGCTCTAGAGTAATGTTATTCGAGTAGGAATACCCTCCCCCGTAGTTGTACTCGTAGGAAGCAACATAATAGTTAATCAGGTAACTCGATCCATTAGGGATTTCGTTAATCGTGGTGTCATAAGGGGTGATATAAGACTTGACTTGTCGTTTGCCAGCACGGAACGCTTGATAGCCATTGCCCCCAATGGCATAGGAACCCGAGTCGGAATATTGCCAAACATCCCCGTCCCAATCATCATAGTAGGAGTAGGAATAGTTTTGCATCATGGGGCCGTTGGTAGATTCATAGAGTGCATCTTGCTCGATATAACTGAGCAAAGCAAAGCCCCAAGAACCGCTCCAACCAGGTCCGTTCGACCCGTAGGAGTAGCCGTAGTACACGGGCATTTTTCCGAGACTGGAGTGGTAGTTTTGTGAGGCAATGGCCAGTTGTTTCAGGTTATTTTGGCTTTTGGTTCGATTCGCCGCTTCGCGAACTTTTTGCACTGCGGGTAACAGCAACCCGATGAGAATGGCGATAATCGCAATGACGACCAAGAGTTCAATCAACGTGAACCCTTTGTATCGATTTCGGAATGCATACATGTGATTTTATCCTTTTAAAAATAATGAAGCCTAATCTAATTCAATGTTAAATAATTGTTCACCCGTTTTTGCGATGGGTAACATCACCGGACGGCCCGATGATTTGAAGTATTTTTCATTGATTTCCGCTAACATCTTTTTGTCATCATCTTTTAAATTCGGAGGATAATTCTTTTTTCCTGGTAAGGGCATATCGGGGGGGGGGACCTTTCCATCCTTGCCTTCCTTGTTCAGACCTTTTTCTTTTTCTTTGGCCTTTTCTTTCATGGTCCGCTCGATGTCCATTTTGGTTAACTCCGCAGGGGCCGCATCGCCGGACATCAAATCACCGAGACTCACGCTAGGGTCGGTAGTGACAAACACCATCGTAGCCCCTTCGGGCAAATTCGTTGCCTGAAAGGAGCCATCACGACCAATCGGAATCACCGCCAAAGGTCTGGGGATAGAAATACTCTTTGGATCGAAGTTTTCTGGGTCTTTTTTGGGCATTTGTCCCATCAGCGGATAAAGAACCACGAATCCAAAAGGAACCGGTTTCCCCTGATAGGTGACTTTACCTTTGATTGTGGTTGATCCCTTGAGTTCTTTTGATTTCGAGGAACAAGCCCCCAACCAAATGACCAAAAGGCCAAGAAAACTAATCGATACCCCGCGTACCAGATTGAACATGTTCAAGAATAACCTCTCAAATTATTAGAACAATTATTTGATAATCAAAACATTACCAATCGTTGCCAAGAACCTCACCACCATCTGGGGTCAATGCCATCATCCAAGTGGCTGCCGACACGGACATTTTGACCGAGCGAGCGCTCCCGTCACCCATCAAGACTTGGATTCCGCCCGAGGTGTAGGCCTGAGGCAAATTGCC
>JAOAAA010000233.1 GCA_026419115.1 Gemmataceae bacterium | reverse complement strand
CTTCAAGAGTGATCCGAACCGGATTGCCACTTCCGATGAAATGATTGACCTGTGGAAAGGACTTTGTGCCAAATGGCCGATCCGATCGATTGAAGATGGTTTGGCCGAAGATGATTGGGACGGTTGGAAGAAACTCACCGCAGTGATGGGGAACACCACGCAACTGGTGGGGGATGACCTTTTCGTTACCAACGTGAAACGTCTCCGCCAAGGGATCGAAACGGGCTGTGCCAACTCGATTTTGGTGAAGGTGAATCAGATCGGTTCGCTTACAGAAACCTTGGATACGATCGAACTAGCCAAGCGGAATCATTTCACCACTGTGATTAGTCACCGTTCTGGGGAAACCGAGGATACCACCATTTCGGATGTTGCGGTTGCCACCAATGCAGGGCAAATCAAAACCGGTTCGATTTGTCGAACGGATCGCATCGCGAAATACAACCAACTTCTTCGGATCGAAGAGGAATTGGGAAGTTACGCTCAATACGGTTTGAGCTAATTTCTCGATCTCTCACTCGCCGAGGACTTCGCCACCGGCACTGGTGCTTAAGGCCTGATAGGTCGATTGCGCGATATTCTGTCGAATAAATTGCACAGACCCATCCGCAAAGAGAAAGTTCGCTCCGTTGGGATGCACGCTCCGGAATCCGCTCACAGTATCTCCCGCTGAGGTTTCTTGATCTAAAGAAGAAGTCAAATATCGGGAATTCAACGGTTCCGGTCTGATGGATCGGAGCGTACTCGGAGTTGGCCAACCCTCGTAACTTAGGTTTGCAGTCACGGCAATAATGGTGCCCCGTTGGGGGAGATCGACAACCGGTAAGGCCCAACCTTGCTCGATGGTCTCGGTCGGAGCCTCTCGTGCCGTGAAGCGCGGAGAATTCCCTGCTACTTCCCCCATCGCAAAGGTCTGACTCAAACCATCGGTCACTTCAGAAAAAGTAAGCCCCACAGTTTGAGACGAAATCATGAATAAACCCCGAAACGGGACGACATGGGCTTCTACAATTCCGTGACTGAGGTTATCCATCCCCGCATTGAAGGCATAATCCGTCGAGGCGATCCGTAAATTCCGATAGAAAAAATGTCCTTGTTTTCGATGGCTGGGACAAAAAAAGATCGGCCGCTCCACTCGAATAACCCCCTGATTATTCGGGTGATTCCAAGGCTGGGATCGATCGTATTGCTGGGCAAGGTTCTGCTCTTCAATAAATGGCAACAACTCCACAAATCCCGACTGAAACGCATCGATTCCTAAACCTGTAAATAAGGTGCCCCCAAAGGGAAGGGTATTGTGGGCATCGTGATGATTATGCAGTGCCAACCCAAATTGCTTCAGTTGGTTGGCACAGCGCATCCGGTTGGCTGCTTCCCGAACCTTTTGCACTGCGGGTAAAAGCAGACCTATCAAGGTTGCGATGATTGCAATCACAACCAACAATTCGATCAGGGTGAAACCTTTACGGCGCATGTCGAAACCACCTCAATCGGAACCGTCCCACATGATGAAGTTCGTGAAAAACGTTCTCTTTATGAAGTTCGTGAAAAACGTTCTCGTATGATGTCTCAGCTAGGGCCTAGTGGATGCTCCGGATCGAACGGGGCTATTTCAGCGGATGTTCGCGTCGCATGAGGAGTTTTTCACCTAAGCCGCTGGCCTCTTGTTGAATGATTTTGCCATCTCGTCGATCGACCCATGTTCGAGATTTTATATCCTTGGCGGTGTATTCAATGACCCAACACGAGACCTTCTCAGGACCATAATCGAGCACCTCAGGCTCGGCGAGTACCTCGGCTCGGAGTTCCTTGGGAGTTTGGATTTCTGGAATTTTGAACGGCAATTTTTGTCCTTCTAAAGCACTCGTAACCAATTTGGTCATTACCTGACGGGTGGCCGCAGAAAGTGCTTCGGAAACCGGATCGATATTGGCTTCGGTCCAGCGTTGTCCCGGTCGAAGATTTTCAAAGCGATGGATCGGTTGCAATGGGGTATTTGCTTTGCGTGTGGTTAAGGGAATCGGCTGAAGTTTTTCCTTCATTCTGCCCAATTCCGAGTCGAAGTCGCATTCGCTCTGAAACACATCGTCTTCGACGGTCCCTTGAATTTTGGCATCGACCTTTAAGTTCATCCCTGCCATTTTCAGGCGTAGAACCGCTCGTGCCTTGATCGATTCCACCTCCCAAGCCCGATTCACTGCCCGTGTGGTGTTGAATTGTTCGATGGTTACGGTGACGGGGCCTAGGGAATTATCAAACTGACTGAGAGTGCTCGAAAGGGTAAACCCCCCATCCTTACGCGGAATTTTCGAGGTCCCTGCGGTGCCTACCTTTTGCCCTTTGCGTTCGAGTATCCAAGAAGCATATTCGGGGGCTACCTCGTCGGCTAAATCAATGCGAATTTTGGGAGGCTCTTCCGGATAGAGCAGATACCCCCACTGCCGGTAGGCAAGCCAACCTAACGTTCCCAACCAACTCAAAATAATCAGACATGTTACCCAGCGAGTTGGCATGGGAACCCCTCAAAATTTTATTGAAGAAATACTTGAACGATGAGGCCTGCTTTTTGATCAAACAATCGATTTAGACAAATCAAGTCAGAATTATTGTAGAGGGGTCAGGTTCCGATTGGGGAGCTAAAAAAAAGAGACTTCAACGAGAATTTACAAAAATTCCTTTATTAGGGGGAATTTCGTTGGTAAAACGTAATAACTGGGTCAAAATGTCCTAGTCGGGCCGATTGCGCCAACGAGAGGCCCTGCTTGGGTGTTGACCTCATTGACAGGTAGGTTTGTAAAGTCAAAATGAACGATAAAATTTAAGTATAACCTCATATCGTAAAGTCTCGTGGAGTCGATTATATGGCCATCACGACGGGTGTTTGGGGAATCGATATCGGACAATGTGCCCTGAAGGCAATTCGTCTCGAATCGGTCAATGGCGTGCTAACGGCAACCGCCTTTGATTATATCGAACACCCTAAAATTCTTTCCCAGCCCGATTCCAACCCCGATGAACTCATTCGGGAAGCGTTGGACAAATTCTTGGAACGAAATCAGGCGAATATCAAAGGTTCGCATATTGTGATCTCGGTACCGGGAATTTCGGGGTTAGCTCGGTTTGTGAAACTCCCTCCCGTCGAAGAGAAAAAGATTCCTGATATCGTCAAGTTCGAAGCTCGGCAGCAAATCCCCTTCCCCCTCGATGAAGTGGTTTGGGATTTTCAAAAAGTGGCCGAGGGAACCGTTACCGATGGCTTTGCGATGGATGTCGAGATTGGTTTGTTCGCCATGAAACGCGACACGATCAATCGCCATTTGGGGCACTTCCAAGCGGTCAAACTCGAGGTCCACACCGTTCAAATGGCCCCCTTGGCCTTGTGTAACGCCGTGATTTATGATCAACTCAATCGCGGTGGACCCGATGGTGATACGACCCCCCCTCCCACTG
>JAOAAA010000232.1 GCA_026419115.1 Gemmataceae bacterium | reverse complement strand
GTAACGCATCGGAGAGATCACTCCTAAAAAAAAGGTTGGTGTTGGAAGGTGAAGAGATTCTAGCCACCACAAAGATGATTACAAGATTTGAAGTTTGACTCTCGCAAGTGGGGGGCGAAAGTAGGAGGAATGCCAATCCGGCGTCCATTCCAAATCACCGGTTATGATTCGCACATGGGCTTATCAATAAACGTTGCCAACTCAAGAAAGAATGATAACCCGAACCCTTCAGGCTGATCTTAAAAGTTCTCAATAAATGTAGTAGGGGGTTTTTTGATAAGCCCGAAAGCGACTTTTTCGTTTTGCCTTTTCCTTTTTCGATTTCTGTTTTCTGTTTTCCGAAATTTTTCGATTCGGATCAGGGAGGCTCTCTTGCCATGTAGGGGGGCAATTCGCATAATGCCTTTTTTGATAGTTTTGGTTATGAGGATATTAACGTGGCGGTACGCATCCGTATGAAGCCGATGGGCCGGACACACCGGCATTTTTACCGGATTGTGGCTATCGACGCTCGTCAGCCGAACGATGGCCGCGTTCTGGAAGACTTGGGGACCTATAACCCCCACGAAAAAGACCCAAAGAAATCCGTGACGCTCAAACCCGAACGAGTTAAGTACTGGCAAAGCGTCGGGGCCTTGGCATCGCATCGCGTGGGTATTTTACTCACAAAATTCATGCCAAAAGATGAAGCATCCAGCGAACCCAAAAAGTCCTAAACTTTTGTGTTTCCAAAGGGGGCAGTCGTGCGTTTCGACGTGCTGACCTTGTTCCCCGGATTGTTTTCCGGTTTCCTCTCTGAAAGTATCGTTCACGATGCCATTCAGAGAGGTCTTTTTTCGGTACACCTATGGGATTTCCGGAACTGGGCCAAGGGAAAACATAAAACCGTCGATGATCGGCCTTATGGTGGGGGACCCGGTATGGTCCTGATGTGTGAGCCGATCTTTGATTGTTTAGAAGAAGTCCAAAAGCAATGCGAGACAGCCGGCGAGCTGATAATGCTCACCCCCTCAGGGCAAAGGCTCACACAAAATCTGGTGCAAGAACTGGCTCAGAAGCTGCGGCTCATTCTGCTTTGTGGACGATACGAAGGTTTCGATGACCGGATTCGACAGGGCTTAAAACCGCGGGAAATCTCGATCGGGGATTTTGTTTGCAATGGGGGCGAAGTCCCTGCCATGCTCCTGATCGAAACGGTGATTCGCCTCATTCCTGGGGTCCTAGGCGATGGGCAATCCATCGTTGAGGAATCCCACTCGGAACAAGGGCGGCTGGAGTATCCCCAGTATACGCGCCCCCGTGAATTTCGTGGCATGAAGGTCCCCGATATTTTGCTTTCGGGAAATCATGCTGCCATTGCCCAATGGCGTCGCGAACAAAGCGACCTACGTTCCTCGCAAATCAATCCCCCTGATTGACAAGGGGGATTGAGTGGGAACCCGTGATGATGAGATACCATTGCACAACACAGTTGGGATACACAACGTAGTTGGGATACCCAGCATTAGCAATAGTTGGGATACACAACCTAGCTGGGATACACAGGATTGTAAAACTCGAACCTGAGAAAATAACGGGCTGAATAAGAAGGATAAAGACCATGCGTAACAAACTGATTACCCTCATCGAAGAGCAAGAAAAGCTCAAGGCAGGCAACTTGACCAAAACTCAATCCGAGTTAATCAAGATGCCGATGGAACGAACTATCCCCAAGATCGAAATTGGTGATACCATTGACGTTCATACTTGGATTGAATTGGGTGAAAAGGGTCGGACCCAAAGTTTCTCCGGCACGGTCATTGCCAAAAAGGGAGAAGGAACCCGAGAAATGATCACGGTTCGCCGAATCGTCCAAGGCGAAGGGGTCGAACGGGTATTCCCCATTCATTCCCCGAAAATCTCGAAGATCGAAGTCAAACGAGGTGGGGTCGTTCGCCGAGCCAAACTCTACTACCTGCGTGATCGTGTTGGTAAAGCGACCCGTCTGCGGGAAAAGAAGTAGGTCTCTTTCCTTCACCCCATTCGATTCTTTCAGGTCTCCTCATTAGAGGGCATTCTGTTCACCAAATATCCTTTTTGGCGTCGCTGGTTTGGACACCGATCAGAACGAGCGGCTGCCCGTTACCTACGGCGACTGGGTTACCGGATTCTCGCTTTTAATTGCCAAGATCGTCGCGGGGAAATCGATCTGCTGGCATGGGAAAATCAAACCTTGGTCATTGTGGAAGTTCGTTCGAGTGAAACGCAAACCTTTCAACAGCTCGCCTCCACCATCCACCTTGAGAAACAACGCCGACTCACCCACGCTGCCCATCGATTTATTCAAACGCATCGACTGCGCTCCGTACCGATTCGTTTCGACGTGGTTGCGGTCCGTTGGCCAACCGGCGAAAGGCCTGCCTTCCAACTTTATCGAAATGCCTTCCCGGCATCAGATTCGTTTCAATTAGGTGGCTGACTTACGCATTTCGGATATTTTGACTCCCGTAATTCGGATATTTCTCAGCGGGCCATCACGATTCGGCAACAACTCGTTTCGTGAGGGAAACTCATTCCATAAATGAAACTCGTTTCGTGAATGTCTTTGGTCATCTCGGTCAAGTGCCTTCCCTCCTTACAACTCCGTTGCTTCAATGAGACTCCCCTCCTGAAAGACGTTTGTTGATGGAAGCAAACCAGCCTGAAAGACATTTGTTGAAGTGGGCAACCTTTATGGTCGATAACGAATGTATTGAATTATCGGATTGTATGAATTCTATGCGAAGACTTCCTCGATATTCGTGGCTGATTCTCTGGCTCGTGATCGTAACGGGATTGATTGGGTGTTCGCGCCGATTTTATCGAAATCTGACCGATCGTGATGTGGAACGGTTGATTGATGAGAAGAATCGCATCCCTGAAGCCGCGGTAGAGAATTGGCATGTTTATCCCGATGAACGCGCTCGCTTTGCTGATTTTGAAAACCCCGATCGTCCTCGTCGGCCACCGGATGATCCCACGACCCAAGCTCTGACGCCCGATTCCCAACCGTTTCGCCGTCGAAAAGACGACTACAACGACGGAACGGGTTACCTCGCATTAATTGCCGGTTGGGATGCTCTGAACCGCCAAGGGGAACTCTCCCCACCTAAAAAGGAACCGACGACCGATTTTGAAAGAGTACTGACCTCGACGGCGCGCCCGTATCGGATCACACTGGAACAATCGGTAGAACTGAGTTTGTTCAACAGTCGGGAATATCAAAATCGTCGGGAAGACTTATTTTTGTCGGCACTTCCAGTGAGCCTGCAACGCTTTGCGTTTATTCCCCAATTCTTTGCGTCCTCAGAGGCAGCTCGGCAATGGGCTGGCTCGGTACAAACCACTCTACCGGTGGGGAATTCGTGGCAAGTTAACTCGGCGGCTCGGGGCGAATGGACCTTTTTAACTGGGGCCACTGTCTTGGCCCGGTTGGCGAATCGGCTTGTGATTGATCTTTCGAGTGGGCGGCCCAGTGT
>JAOAAA010000231.1 GCA_026419115.1 Gemmataceae bacterium | reverse complement strand
GGTGAGGGTTGCCCCCCAGAGAAACCCCGCATCGTGAATGCTCACTTTCAATTCCGAGGCTGGCACAAAGGCTGAATTCAGATACGCAAGCGGTTCCATAAATCCTTGGGCTTATTTCAAAGGGGTTCCGAACACCTGCACCCAATATCGTTCGCCTTTCTCGTTTTTGGCAATGGCAACACCGATTTCTGTGTAATCGGGATTAAGTAAGTTTTTCCGATGTCCTTCCGAATTCAACCAATCTTTGATGACCTCGGCCGGCTTTGGTTGATTGAAGGCGATATTCTCTGCGATGGCCCGATAGGTGTAGCCGGCATCTTTCACTCGTTTGACCAAGTCGCTGTCACCGAGGGTATGTTCCAATTGATTTTGCTTGGCCATCTGCTGGGCGTGGAATCGGGCGGCAGCAAACAATTTTGGGTTGGCGACCAAGGGGGGGAGTTTCTCGGCTTGGCGAGCTTGATTGGTTTGTTCCAGAAGGGCTTTTTCTTCGGCACTCAATTCGAGTTTGTCGTCCCCATGACTGAATAGGCTCATGGACATCAGTAGGAGAAAAGAGAAAGGCAGCCGCATGATTGCTCCCCGCTTAGGTGGAAAGTGCGATGGCACTATTTTAGGGAGAAAGAGACGTATTAGGTTTTTCTCAGGGACAATCTGCCGTTTGAGTTCTTGAGAAAGCCACTGAGGGAACCCAAAATATCCCCTTATCGATCTGTAGGGCTGTGTGACTTTTTTCTTGTTCTTTTTCCCGATCAGGCAGCGGCTAAATTGCCCCGTTTGTTCGCGGTCGATTTGCTGGGCAAGGTTAATGGCCTCCACGATTCACCGGCAGCAGCACGAATGAATTGATCGAAAATTTGTCGATCGAGTTTCGTGGCCGTGTCGGCTTCGGGATGCCATTGCACTCCGAGGAAGAACCAATCGGGATCGGTCGATTCAATCGCTTCGATCACACCATCAGGACAAACGGCCCCAACTTTCAAATCTCGACCGAGCTGATTGATGGCTTGATGGTGACGGCTATTGACCATGGTCTCGACGGTCTCATAAATCCGACCGATCAGCGAACCTTCCACCAAATTGACCATATGGCGATGAGCCACCCCTGTCGGATCGAGGTGCGGCATGGCTTTGGGAACATCCAACGGAATGTGGTTGAATAAGGTACCGCCGAGCATCACGTTCACTTGTTGCATGCCCACACCAATGGCGAGGCACGGCTTTTTCTTTTCGATAATCTTTTGAATGAGATACCAATCGGAAGCATCACGACGTTCCGACATGGGTTGAAGGAGATTCCCGCGAGGTTGGCCATAGCGGCGTGGGTCCAGATCAAGTCCCCCTGTCAGCAACACACCATCAACGCGATCCAACAGGGTATCGATCTCGGTGCCTTTGCCTAAAGGCGGAATCAACATCGGAATACCTTCGGCCAACACAATTGAATCGAAGTAGCCACTATTCAAACGGGCATGGGCAGTATATTGTTTGGTTGCGGAGTAGAAGTCGGTATTGATGCCAATTAAAGGCCGAACAGGCAAAGGCTTAGCAGCCATCGTGGTGAACCCTCCTTGGTTGTGTGATACTTACAAAAAAGCCAGTTTCCAAAACCGGTTTCTGTTCTTGTGGGAACGCAAACAGAATTTCTTGTTTGGGAAATATACACAAACGATACCGGTTTTGACAACCCCAACTTTTTTAGAATCTCGAAATTCCCTTGTTTGACTCAAGAGATCGGGGTTTACTCGATCCACATGGGTATGGTATGGCCTGCTCCTGAATCAAGGAGTCTCACGATGCGCAAAGAGTGGTTTTGGATTTTTACGATGGTGTGTTGTTGTGGAATTTCGTTTGGGATCGGTCGGGCCACCACCCCGAGAACCTTGACGGTTGTGAACGCTCATCCAGTTGTGGACGAGGTCAAACCCCTGACTACGACTCCCACCCGTTTGGATATTCCCCCGCTGGAAGTGAGCGAGGTGATCGATTTGGGGAACATTTATTTGCCCAGCCGAGCAGATTTGCAACCGGTCGAGAATGGAGAAATCATCCCTGCGAGTTTTCTCCCCCCCCCTGAACCTTTGGAGCGAATTCCCCCTGCCAAGGATTGGAATGCTTCGATGATCGAACAGTTACCCGCCCCACGCGAAGTTTCCCCCCCACCGACCGAAATTCCTCCTCCTCCCGACCTGAAAGGGGCCGGAAAACCACCTCACGAGAAACTTCACATGGAGGAACTCGAAAAAACCCTGAAAATTCTCAGCGAATGGTTCTCTAACCTCCGTTAGAATCTCTTGCGAACTTCCGTTAAAGTACCCCTCTAGCCTAATTTGACTCGGGCAATTTTTTTAGCTCCAAGGCGCACAATTAATCCATCGATATTCGTCAAAATGTGCTTAGGATCACTAATTACCTCCCGATTGGGACCGACCTTTACTGCCTTTTCCATGATCTTCCGACGGGCTTCTCCGTTGCTTTCTGCCAACCCGAGCGCAACGACCAATTTAACAATGCCAATCCCATCTGCAACCTCGGTAGAAGGAATGGTCACTTCGGGAATATCGGTGGGGTCTTGGCCATGTGTTTTCTGATTTTCCCATTCATCCCAAGCCTTTTGAGCGGCTTCGGACCCGTGATAGAAAGAGGCAATATCAAAAGCCAGTTGCTTCTTGGCCTGCATCGGGTGCGTTTGATTTGGATCAACCAGTTTTTGAATTTCCTCGGTGGTTCGATCGGTTAAAAGCTCAAACCATTCTTTCATTAACTCATCGGGGATACTCAGCGTTTTGAAAAATTGCGTCTGAGCCGATTCCCCCACACCAATGTAGTTGCCTAAACTTTTGCCCATCCGCCGCGTGCCGTCAAGCCCTCGAAGAATGGGGAGCGTCAAGCACACTTGGGGTTCTTGTTCTGCCGCTTCTTGAAGCCGTCGCCCCATCATGAGATTGAACAATTGCTCGCTCCCCCCCAACTCGATATCCGCTTGAATCTCGACACTATCTTGCCCTTGCATTAACGGGTATAAACATTCGTGCAAGTAGATGGGGATCGATTCGGGTCGCGCGTAAAAGCGTTTGGTAAAGTCATCCCGTTCCAACATTCTTTGCAGGGTGATTTTGCTCATGAGATTAAGCACATCGAGAAAGCCCATTTGCGAAAACCATTTCCCGTTTCGGACCACTTCGGTTTTCTCAATGTCAATCACTTTGGCCACTTGCTTCAGATAGTCTTGTGCGTTGGCTTCCACCACCTCTGGGGTCAATCTGGCCCGAGTCTGATCTCGCCCGCTGGGGTCGCCGACCAGTGCGGTATAGTTACCGATGATTAAAACGGCCTGATGCCCCAATTCTTGAAATTGTCTCAGTTTTCGCAATGGAACCGTATGCCCCAAATGGACATCGATACCCGTCGGATCAATCCCATATTTGACCCGTAACGGTTTCCCCGTTCGGATCGATTTTTGGAGTTTTTTGAGCAACCCTTCTTTGGGTTCGATCTGCTCGCAACCTCGGCTCAACAGAGCTAATTGTTCTTCAG
>JAOAAA010000230.1 GCA_026419115.1 Gemmataceae bacterium | reverse complement strand
TCGCTGTATGCTGCGGACCCCGTTATCGAAAAAGATGTGGTTTACACCAAGATCGATAAGCAAGAGCTTAAGCTCGATTTTTATCGGCCTGCGGGCGATGGCCCCTTCCCGTTAGTCGTGTGTATTCACGGCGGGGCTTGGATGGGAGGAAACAAAGGTGACTACAAGGACTATCAACTGACTATGGCCAAAATGGGGATTGCCTCTGCTTCGGTTCAATATCGGTTGATTCCCAAACACAAATTCCCCGCTCAGATAGATGACTGTACCACCGCACTGAAGTTCTTGATTTCTGAAAAAGAGAAATTCAAAATCGATCCCAAACGGGTGGTGACCCTCGGCGCCTCGGCAGGGGGGCATTTAGCTTTATTGCTGGGGTTAAGCAAGGTAAAAGATTGTGAGTTTAAGGGGGTTGTGAATATCTGTGGCCCGACCGACTTGCGGAATTTTCAATCCAGTCCCCTAGGGGATCTCGCTTTGAAAAGTGGCTCGAAAATGAATTCGCGTGAGATTATTAGTACCCTTTTAGGTACCGAAGATCGCAAAGAAAAAATCTACGAAGATGCCTCCCCGATTACTAAAGTGACGAAGGATTCTCCGCCGATCCTGACCATTCACGGGAGTAACGATGATATTGTTCCGTACTCTCAGGCGACAGCTCTTCACGAAGTGCTTAAGAAAGCCGGCGTGAAAGAAACATTACTGACGATCAAAGGGGGTAACCACGATTTAGGCACCGACAAAGATCGAAAAGAAGCCTTGGCCACGGCCATGAATTTCTTGAAGGAACATCTCAAACCTTAAAGTTATTTGTATTCGATAATCACGGCGTTTTTTTTACGAAGCCGATCTCGAAAGAAACGGAGAATCCCCCAAGCTTCAGGGAATTTGGCAATCACACATGAGATTCCATAGCTGATGCTGGCCTTCCACGATTTGCCCCGTCGGCGTGTATGTTGAACCGCCCGATAAGCACTCACGGGATAAAGCAGAAATAACCCCAAAGAAATTCCATAACTAGGCCAAGCCAAGGCCAACGCGAAAACCGGTAAAAACAAACCCCAGAAGAGGGAACGACGGCGTTGAGCCACAAAATGTTTTTCGGGTCCCTTGCCGTGCATATGGACCCCCAGCGCGTAGGCATAGCCGCAGCGAATGGCTCGTTTCCACCATTGAGAAAAACGAGTCATGGCCGCATCGTGAATGGTCATGGGAGCATCGAGCCGAAGAATTTTGCCCCCCAATTTTCTCAGCCGCAGGCACATCTCATCATCTTCTGCCGCAATGACCGAAGAATTATACCCTTGAATTTCCCGAAGTTTATCGAGACGAACCATCACATCGCCGCCGCACGCTTTCGTTTCGCCGTGGGGGGTATCCCATTCAATATCACAAAAGAGGTTATAAATCGTGGCTTCAGGAAATCGTTCCCGTCGTCGGCCACAGACCGCATAGACTTCGGGATTTTGTGACAAGGTTTGCTCGGCCAAGGTCAGCCAGTTGGCTTCAATCACACAATCGCCATCTACAAATTGAATGTATTGCAGATGGGGAAATAGTTCGGTTAACTTCAACCAGCCGGCGTTTCGGGCACGCGCTGCGGTGAAAGGAATAGACAGATCGAGCGGAACGACTTCGACCCCCAAGGATTCCGCAAACGGTACACTTGAATCGGTCGAGCCAGAATCCACATAAACGGTCGGATAATTTTCAAGATCGATCGATTGAAGACAGGCCTTGAGACGGTCCCCTTCATTTCGACCAATCGCCACGATTCCCACCCGCGCCCGTTGCCAGTTGGCTCGATCGCTCAACGATTTTTCTCCCGACTTGCCAGAAGAATAATTCTTCTCCCTGTTTGATAATGTGGAGTTACCACCCTTTCCCTTTCTCGATTTTATCAAGTCGTTCGAGGAACTTATTATTTTCCCGTTTGAGTTTGTCGAGTTCTTCGCGGAGGCGTTGCATCTCGGTATTGACTGGGGAATTATTCCGCACCGCAGTGATGGCCTTTTTCACAAGGTCTTGCACAAATTCATCGGGATCGTGACGGCGGATTGCTTCCAGCACATCCAAAGAAGGAGAGGCATCCCGCCCGAGGTCACGAAGAGCGCTCACGGCTGCCCGTCGAATTGCGGGCATTTCGCCTTCGGTGGTCAAGCAAACCGTGATCGCATTCAGTGCTTTCTTTTTCTCTTCCGCGTTGGGGGTGGTGGCTTGCAGCAATTTCACGGTGGCACCTAAAGCTGCGACACGAGCAGGACGGGGTTTCCCTTTCTGCGTCCAAGTCAAAATCGCATCCAAAGCCTGAAGGTCTTTCGAGGCAGCAAGTCCATTCAACACCGCAATACGGATTACTTCTGCATGAGATTCTCGCGTGAGAAGCGGAAGCAATTTTTCGACCACACCGGTTTCTGCAACTTGTCCGAAAGAACTAATGGCAGCCGCTTCGACGAAATAGCTTTTGTCCCCTTCTTGAATCGCTTTGGAAAGGGCAGCGATGACTTTGGCATCGCGTTTGAACTTGGCGAGGTTATCCATCACGGCCCGACGAACTTTGTGATCGCTGAGGGTCATGGCCTTCAGGAGGGTATCTCGGGAGAAGTCTCCACCCGATTCTCCTAATGCCGTGGCGATTTCGATACCGACGCCCCAGAATTTTTCTTTGTTCAAGGCTTGGGCCAACAGTTCCCGATCGACGGCTTCTTTCGATTTGCCAAAATGTTGAGCGGCTCGAATCCGGCTTGCGACCGTGGACCCCGAGAGCAATTGTTTGCTCCACAGGTCCCGACCTTTGGTTTCGTTAAATTCTGCTAAAACGGTTAACTCTGGATCGATCTCCACACGGTCAGGGGCTTCCGCAACCGGAATAAAAGAGGTCATTTCTTTCTCTTTCATGTTCAATTTCGTGTCGATCGTTTTTTCTCCGACGACGACCCGAACAGGTAAAGAGAAATGAAACGCTTCACCGGCCTGAGTTTGCTTGACAGCCACACGAACCAGCTTGAGATCGGGTTGGTATTCGGTTTGAATATCGAGGGCCGGATTGCCTGCACGTTCGGTCCAATCATAGAAGAATTGTTCAAGCGATTTTCCGCTCACTCGTTCCAAGGTCTTGCGTAAATCACTGGTTTCAATCGACTGATACTTGTGCTCGTGACCATAAGTTTTAATCGCTTTCCAGAAAACCTCTTCGCCAAGGTTGGCTCGTAACATATTGAGAACCCAAGCGCCTTTGGGGTAAGCCCGAGCATCGAACATCATCCGAGGTGAGGCATAGCGACGATCGACGATCGGTCGTTCCTTGCCACCGGCAATTGCGGATTTCGATTTAAGGTATAAATCGTAATGGGCGGTTTCTTTCCCTTTTTTGTGTTCATCCCAAAGGACTTCGCAGTAGCTGGCAAAGCCTTCATTCAACCATAGGTGAGCCCAGTCTCTGCAGGTGACTAAATCGCCCCACCATTGATGCCCCAGTTCGTGAGCAATTAAGCCATCGGCATCACTATCCAAAAAGGCCCGTTCATCGTGTAAGGCCCGATCGGTCAGGGTGGTGGCACTGGTGTTTTCCATTCC
>JAOAAA010000022.1:16267-37985 GCA_026419115.1 Gemmataceae bacterium | reverse complement strand
TCTATCAGCAGTATCATCAGTACGTCCACTACCATCTGTTTTACCGATACCGCAGGGACTTGGATCGATCCGTGGCCGAATGGTACCCCGATTTTGATCGAAGTTCCTCTGGTGGAACCCCCGAGCGGACAGTATCCCTCGGTGCATCATCGGCATGCCAATTCAGCGAATGTTTTATATTTGGATGGTCATGTGATGAATAATACGATGGGGACACGAAATCCCCCTCCCAGTTGGGAACCGAACAGTGCCACTCTCCTTCGAGATAAAGAGAAACTGTTTGATATTGGTTCGACCGATCAAGAATGGGGGAAAAATAATTGATCGATAAACTCGCAGATTATGATCGTTAGGTTCGCGGATCGGGGTTGTCCAACACAGCTTGTGTTTGATGCTTCCGAAAAAGGTGAATCGCCTCGCGAAACTTGGGATTCTTCAGTCCCAAAATAGTAGTTGCTAAGAGAGCCGCATTGATGGCCCCTGCCTTTCCTATCGCCAGTGTACCCACAGGAATTCCCCCTGGCATTTGGACGATGGACAAAAGCGAATCGACCCCACTTAAGATCGAAGATTCCACCGGAACGCCCAGAACGGGCAAGGCGGATTTTGCTGCAACCATTCCGGGTAAATGAGCTGCCCCCCCCGCACCAGCAATAATCACTTCGATCCCGCGGCTTTCGGCAGTACTAGCATATTCAAATAGAAGGTCCGGAGTGCGATGGGCAGAGACCACCCGAACCTCGTAGGGAACATTCAATTTTTCGAGAGTCTCGGCACAATGAGATAGGGTTCCCCAGTCCGATTTGGAACCCATGATAACACCCACAAGCGGTTGCATATTCACCTTTGTTAGAACAGAATTTTGGAGCCACGATAGGGGCGAATTTTTCGACGAGAATTCATTTTGAGATAGTGTTATGATTCCGACCGTTGCTTTTGCATGGCTTCCTCGAAATATTGTCGAATATCGGCCTCGGTGGGAAGATGACCTTCTTGGATTTTACGAAAATACAAACAGCAGGCCCGACCCAGGGCATAAGTACTCGTCCCTGAAAGACTCGCAGCCGCTGCCGAACCCACAAAGGGGATGACTTTGGCAATTTCTCGGGCTGCCTTTTTGGTGAGGGCGGCGAGACCCAACGTCGAGGCGATTTCTAAAAATCGCTCACCTTCTGACGGCTGATTATACACCCGAGCAAGGTCTTGAATCATTCGGGTTTGAATGAGCGGAATCAACAACATATCCAAAAAAGGGACGGGTATTGCACCGGCTCCCGTTGCGAGGGCGGTATATCCTAAAATAATTGGTTTCGCTCGCCTTAAAGCCGCATCTCGAAATTCGTGAGAGGCCAGATCCACCATCAGCAGCGATTGCCGATAGGCGGCGGGTAAATGTTCTAGGATCGCTGCCTTGAGTGCCTCACCTCCATAATTTGGTTCGGGATACCCCTCTTCGGGACGGGTTAAATCAATACAAACGACCCCATCAATCCAGTTCCGAAACCGGTCCGACTGAGCGACAATCGAGCGCGCTAAATTTTCTGGAATCCCTTCCGGTGTCAAGGTCGATCCAAAAGGGTAGGGTGATGGGAGTGGAACCGTTGGATTCGCTTCATGCAGACAGGTCAGCGCCAAAAGAATGGGGCGTTTTGGATTATCATTGCGTATCATTTCAACCATCTTAAGAACATTCTCTTGGCCGTGATCTAATGCTTTGACAGTGACGACAACCAAATGGGCCGCTTGATTAAAGGCACGAACATCCTCGGTACAATCGTAGTGAGGCTCATCGATCCCGCGTGTATCGAGGATCGTCAGTAAAGGGGCATCGGCATTAGGAAAGGGATATTCTCGCGAATGTTTCGTGGTGGGCCGGAAACCTTCACCAATTTCGGCATCGTCTGAACCTGTGAGGTATTTTGTGATCGATGATTTTCCAGATTGTGTTCGACCCAATAGCCAGAGTGTGGGTACGGGAACCCGTTGACGAGCTTGAGCAAAAGAATTTTCGAGATCGTGATTTCCACGCACGGTTTTCCAAAGACTGGATAGGGTTTCAAACATGGAAGGTATCCTAGCTTGGTGGTCAGCTTGATGGTCTATTTTCTATTGGACAACTCAGGGGATTTTATCTCTGCGATTTTATCTTGTGTAATCGTTTTGAAGAGTATGATCGTTTTGAAGAGTATGATCGTTTTGAAGAGTATGATCGTTAAAATCGGTCCATTATTTCAGGATGCTTAGATTTCTGTTGAATCGTTCTTCATCGGGGTTGGTTACAATGAAACATCCCAGCGGAATTGGGAAGATTACAAGGAGAAGCAACGATGCGTATTGTGTGTTGGGTGAAGAAATCACTTTTGATAGGAGGTTTGAGTTTGAGTTTCTGGTCGAGTCCGACAACTCAGGCGGATGAGATATTTAAACTGGGTGGAAAATCTGCAACCGGTTTAATCGGAGGAGTCGGGGCAGCGACCCGCCAACTATTCCTGACTGATGCGGACAAAGGTAACGACACGGAAGAAGTTTGTCGGCGTCGATTTCGATTCCGCGCCACGTTCATTCTGACACCCGGTTCGGTTCTCACTTACCCGCAATCAGGCCCGATTGTGAGTTACTTCACACCCCATGCAACGATCGCACCGGCTCCCGTTTTTTCACCTTCACTTTCCTATCAACCCATCGGGGCTGATTTGGGGAATCCCACGGTACCCGCTCCTCTGAATCTAAAGAATGCTCCTTCAACCAAGAGCATGCCAGAGCCGAGTAATGCAACGAATCCCTCCGCTGCTCCCAATAAACCGGAAGGAACTTTTCGCTATGATGGAGGACCTAGCCGACCTGTGCCGCAGCCGATGGAAAGAGTGATGCCCCCGTCGAATTCAGGACCAAAACTTGGACCGGCTCCAAACGATATGCTGCCTCAACCCGCACCGATTGAGAGAATGATTTCGCAGCCTTTGGGAGGTAAGTTCCGTTTCCGAGCTTACGGAGAGACCGATACCAAACCGACCGTTCCTTTATCGGATCGGGATAAGGGAACATTACTCATCAAAGGTGAGCAGAAAGGAGACCAGAAACGATAATTTGATATTGGTGCGAATTTCACAATTCTGGAAAAGATCCGTTGATTGCTTTTGGAAAGATTGTCTAAATCTTTTGGAAAGATCATCTATTCCTTTTTGTCGGACTCTGCAAGCTGTTGTAAAATTTTTGCTCCTAGCTCTGGTTCGGTCATGAAGATGTAAGCACCGTAACCTCGGAGTTGGGCATCAGTCTCGGCATTTTCAGGACGAGGCTTATTATTTTGTCGGTTATGAAGGGCAGCGCGTAAACGTCGCTTTAATTCTCGGCCCACTCTTGGTCCTTTATCACCATTGACGACCAGTCCGGTAACCCGTTGGCTTCCTCCTATTCGGTGAACTCGAGTTTTCTCTGGGTGAATTTGAAAGCCTTCCTCTGCGACGATGGATTTCACTAAACCAATTAATCTCCCGAGATGGGGTTTACCCTTATTCTCTAAAGGAAGTGAGAACGTCAGATCATCGGCGTATCGAGTATAACGATAGCCCGCTTTCTGTGCCAAACCACTGAGGCGATGATCCATTCTTAAACAAAGAGCATTCGTGATACTCGGGCTTGTCGGTGCACCTTGAGGAAGGCATCGCGGTCCGAGCGCAACATAGTATTTTTGGCCGTTGTGTTCGATGATTTCACGAGGGGATTCTGTCACCAAGAGTGCTAAGAGTGTGGCAACTTGTTCACGATAACCAGCACGATTAAAGACCCCTTTCACGCGGCGCCAAGTGACCGTTGGAAAAAAATCTTTAATATCCATTTTGAGAATCAAGCGGGAATTGCGATGCACTTGAGCATTGGTCACAATGGATCGACCCGTGATAAATCCATGAGCGGCCCCATGGACGGGTAAGCGTTCGACGATCTCGGTTAAAATTTTTCGTTGTACCTCTTTGAGGCGTGGCATGGGTGCCCAAATCGGGCGTTCCGTACCATCCCGTTTGGGTATGGTGAAACGGGCATAATGAACGAATTTTGCTAAGTCCGTATGGAAGGCAAACCCTCGTAATTCCGAGATACTCAAACCTAAAAATTCGGCCAGTTGATTGGGATTATCGAGAGTAGGTAAGCCATTTTCTGCCGCCCGTTCTTCGGGATTAATTGTTTCGTAGGGTCCATTAAAAGGCTCATCGGACCAGAAGACATTTTCACCGAGAAATACAACGTGATTTGCTTTATACGCTCGCCAACATTCTGAGGCGATTTTTTTTCGTTCCGCCGATTCTAATCGCAGAGCTGTTTTATAATTCTCTAATTCACTTGCCGACATATTATCGGTGTCTTGCCTTCTAACATAAAGCCCTTTCTTCCTCAGTTGGGATTCGATATAGGCCTCAATACCACCGGCTTCTTGAATGGTTCGCCATAGTGCGATGAGATCGGTTTTCTCCGCCACAATTTATCTCCTCAGGTAAGATTTTTTTTACCAAAACTCGGCCACGGAATTTCACTACCCCCAACTAATCACTTGAAAAAGAGATGTACCCCTTTTTCTCTAATTTTTCAATTTCGGCGAAGTACGCAGTTCGGGCCTCTTTTTCGCTATTGAATCGCAAGGTGATTTGCCGATCACTTTCTTGCGGTTTAGTCCATTTCATCCGAACTTGAGTTTTCTCTAACGAAATCATACGCGACTCGGTCCCTTTTTCTGTTCTTTTTGAGAATGCACGAGTTTCGTTGAGAACGATGGCTTCTTTTTCTTGTCCTTCTTTTCTTTCTGCTTCGATTTTTGCATAGATCAACCGAAGTGCAATCAAGTGGGTACAAGGACCATTTTTCAGTTGATTTTTTCGGAACATAGGACAAGTGCATTCTGCTTTACGAACGTTCCCTTCCTCACCGAGTAAAAGCATGGGTCGATAATCTCGACCATCTTCAGTTACATTGACACGACCTACAAGTTCCAAACCTTGAAGGGGAATAAAATTCTCACTGGTAAGTTCCACTTCGTTACGTCGATTCAACAGATCAAAGGCTTGTTTTTCCCGTACATTACGATAGGCTAGTTTCTCTAAATTCAGGGGTTTATCCGAGACAGGACGATAACGATAGACACCATGAGCTAAGTCATAGATGAGAAGCCCTTGTTGGCATCCTAATTGCAAAGTTTGTGTTAAAGTCGATCCTTTGAGACCTGTTTGTTTGCTGATTTCCTGCGGGGTTGCAAACCAGACATCGGAGAGAAACGGAATCAACTTATCAAGAGACTTGGAACTTTGGTTGGCCCTTGGAAGGAGTAAATCGAAGGCCAAGGCTTGAGACCAATTCGCATTGGTAAACCCCGTGAGTCCCATCGTCAGGCAAATGCCTTCCCCTCGAAAAATCCAAAAGCTCGGTAAGCCACTCCCGAGGAGTTGAACTTCGATACTTTTGATAAAGGGGAGAAATCGTTGAATGAGCATTAAGCGACGTCGGCCCCAGATGCGGATCGCCCGTGGTGCCTTGCCATGGTAAGTCGCAGCCGAGCTTTCAACCACTGTTTCCCAAGGTTCGAGGATGAACCGAGGTTTAGAGTAGGGGACTAACTCTACGAGTAGTCCGCGTTTTTTCTTCTTAATGTCGGCATGCAGACGGAGTTCCCGAAGCAAGTTGTAAAAATCAATGGGAGCTAAAGTTACTTTCTCCATAGGAAGCGTTGCGGCCGATTGGACTTGCAATAAACCCCGAAGCCAAGAATCCGGTAGCGGAATTTTCTTTTCGATTAAGTTTTTTTCAGAGGAGGTGGAAACTCCGAATCCTCCTTGGCCGATATGAAATTCCGTTTTGCGATAACCTCGCATTTGTTGTAAGCCGGCAAAGAGTGTGCTACTGAAATCAATATTCGTGGTGCCGTGTTTAACTTCCTTTTGCTCATCGAACAAATCTCGATCGATCGATAAATTGACATAAGTGGATTCATCCTTACTAAACACTTCGAGACAAATCCGATCGGGATGAACAGTAATAATCGGGTCGAGGACCAGAAAGGCCGAAGGATCGTTCTGTGCTAGCCAAGAGAAATAAGCCTGTTGTGCCTGCCAAACAGAAAGGGTTGCGGTTTCTTTCTTCATACGAAGGTAAGCGACATAGGCACTTCGATCACGTGGTTTATAGCGCATATCACTGGCAACCACCGAGTACAGAGCAGAAAGCGTCTCGCGAATTTTTATAGGGTCCTTGATCCTGCCGTGAAATTGAACAGGGGACCGAGAAGCCTCTGCTGCCAGAGAAAGAGCGTTCGATTCCTCGGAGGCAGTGACCTTTGAAACATCCTGATAGACAAGATCGAAAGAAGTCGAGGAACTTTCTTCGGTCGGTGTTTGTTCGTTAGTTGGAGTGCTCATTGGTTACCCGTTTATTCAAGGAATGAGGATAAGGTCGTTTACAATTTTTACAGTCCAATTCTTCAATGGTCGGCTTCAGCTTAAATGCTGAGGGTTCTTATTGCTGTGCGATAACGCATCGATCGTCGGGCACCGTATTTCGCTGCATTTCGGATTGTTTTCGATTCGTCCTTCTTGTTCCCGAGTTTTCTCAGGATTTTCTCGGCTTGGGGGTCACCCATTGCAATCAATCCTTCAATCGCACCGAGTCGGATGGATTCGGGTTGTTTTGAATCATTGGCAACCGAGGATAACGTTGGGATATCCTTGTTGGCAATGAGCGTTGTGAGAATATGAGACTGTGAATGACTGTTCGACAACCATTTCTGAAACGAGTCACTTAAATCGACCTGAGGAAGTTTCGTGATGACACGGAAAAGATCATGATCCTCGGGATTATCTTCTAATAATTTCAGGGCGTGTTTTAGCTGGCTTTGTCCCAGAATCTCCATGACTCGAGTTCGTGTGGCAACATCGGCGCGTGAAACCAAAGACGCTAAATTCTTGGCGGTATCGGGGGTGATTTTGTTACCTGCCAAGGCTTCCAAGGCTGCCCGACGAATCGGAGCAAACTCGGGAACATCTATAAAAGAGGTACTCAGTTCACTTAGGGTCTTATCAACTTGGGGATTAAAATTCCGCCCGTTTATCCAACAGAGCATCTTAACACAATCAGTGATCTGAGACAGTTTTTTACTCGTACTATTTACTCCTTGAGAATGGGAAGAATAAGCGTTCATCCCTCCTGAAGCCCGTAATTTAGACAACTCCTGCCATGTTGTTTCCCAGTTTTTTGTCCAATTGTTCAACGCCTTGATTAGGGTTGTGTGAATAGCATCAGGAAGATTTTCAATTCCTCCCATGAGTCTAGTCGTGAGAAGAATCGAATGCGGGTTTTGACTTTCCAAACCTTTTGATAGTTTATCGATGGGAATATCCCTTCGAGCACTGAGCAAGGCGGTAATCTTCTCTTGGACAGGTGATGTTAAGTAGAAGAGTTCGCTAATTATTCGATCTGTAGTCCCCTTGTTAAGGATTCTGTAGAGGGGATCGTTTTCGGAACTCAAGTCAAAATGGGTTCTTACTTTGAGAATGGCGAAGTCTGGCTCGAGCGATTCGTTTCCAAAATTGTTTCGAGCACAATTATAGGCAGCATCTCGATCTTGGTCAGACAAGGATGTTGTTGTGATCAGCTGAAGGAGAGAATCTCGTGTTGCAGGCTCATTATTTGACGCAAGCAGTTTTATAACCGAGGAACGCTCCCTTGTATTCGGATTCATTGCACAGGAGCGAATGATTTCCCAAGCTGTAGGAGTATTAAACCATTGTAACCCGATGAGTGCATCGAGAGAAAGCGAATCATTCCGTTTGCCATAGAAGGTAAGCAAGTTAAAAATTTCATCCCCTTTCTCTGATTGGCCCATTCTCCCGATCGCTCGTAATGCGGCACCTTGGAGGGAATGGCCATCTTGTCGAGCTAGTTTCAACAATAAATCCAGTGTTCGCTTATCTCCTAAAATTCCCAGTGCGTGGACGGCTCGGCGACGTAAATTATCGTCGCTTAAATACTCAATTGCCGACTGAAGTATACTTAGCCCCTCGGCTCGTTTCGCAAGAGCTAGTCCTTCTGCTGCAAGAAACTGAATATTAGGTCCTGTGTTTTGAAGTGCCCTAATAAGCGGTTCAACGGGACCATTCCGAAAGCGAGCCCGCCAAGCAATTGCCTCTAGGACGTTGCTACAAATCTTAACATCATTTGATTGAAGAGTGAGTTGATTTAAGACGGGATCGACTTCGGAGGTTCGGCAAACACGCAAGTGTTCCAGATAAGGTTCAATCGCCTTGAATTCACGGGATCGGATTAATTGAGCCACGAGTTTCGCCAATACCTCACCATGTCGAGGGTATTGACTTTTTTCGTAGGAACGATCGGGATGGGGGTCTTCAACGGTTTCCTTTGGGTAGGGTTGATCAAAACCTGAGATGGTAAATACTGCCTTGGTCACAGCGGAAAGGTTTTCAATTTTTTTGCCGAAGTTCAATAAACGATCCACTAAGGAAACATCCCGTAGTTCCCCAATTTTAGAAATGATGTAATCTTGTTTGGCATTTCCTGTGGGATCATTTTCGAGTCGATCCATCAAGATCGATGGAACCCGCTTATCTCCCAGATTCACTAAAGCATCAATCGCTGCGATTTGTAGCTTAGAATCTTGTGTGGTATTGAGAATTTCCACGAGGGCATCAAAAGCGGTGGGGTCTTTCTTTAGACCCAAAAATATAGCAGCTCGGGTTTTAATCGGAATGTAGCGTGAACTCAAAGCACTTCTTAAACCCTTTTGGGCCTCGGGATCGGTACTATAAGCCTCATGAAGCCAACCTAATGCTTCTGTTCTGAGCGGTTCGTACACAGCGGAGATGGCTTTCACAGCAACGGGAACGATTCCCTTTCGTTCTATGAGCAACTTGGCGGCACTTTGGGCAATGTTGTCGGTCCGCACGAGCATTTCTCTCTCAAGAATTGCCTCTCCCTCTTTTGGGGAGGTTCCCTTGGTTAAAAGTTCTAGCCCCTGCATCGCGAGGTCAGTGTAACCAGTTGCCAGTGCTTCATTGGCCAGTTCTTTTATTGATGCATTGAGTGTTTGAAGTTGTTTGAGAGCGTGTGTGCGAACGGTCTGGTTTGGATCGTTGAGTGTTTGGATGATGACCTGTTGCGCTGCTGTGGATAATTGGGGTTCCGATTGAGCCAAAGCGACTAATCGCGAGAGAGCCGATTGCCGAATTCGAATCACATCGGAACCGGCCCGACTTTCCCCTTGTTCTCGTACTAAACCCATGTAGGCGCCGAATGCCAATTTATTTAATTCAAATCCCGAAGGACGATTTTGGCTGGGGATCAAACGAGATGACAAGGCCTTGATTTCTTCAGAAAATCGACGGGCATGAACAGCCCAAACGTGGTCCCATGTTTCTTGAGATTGTGCATTCAGTTCATCGAGGATCAATATCGTCCGGTATCGCGCTTGAGGAGAGCCAAAGGCTAGCAGCCGAGCAATATCGAGCACCACAGAAGGCTTGATTTTCCGAGTCGGTTTTTCTTCCCAATTTACCGAAGGATTATTCACCACAGCAACAACTAGCTCTTCAAAAACTTTGGCATCGGAATAACTCTCGATTGCTTGGGCTGCAGTAAGGCGAACTCGGGCATTGAGTGCAGACAAACAGGAAAGAAGACGTTTTGGTTCCTTCTCAACCGTAAATAATTCGAGGAGTATTAGGATGATCAGGGTTTTATCTCGAAGTGTAGAATCTTTAGAATCGAGAAGTGATGACAGATAATCATCCCCACTCGATCCGATCGATAAAGCGGCAGCGAGACGATCGTTGTTAGTGATTCCCTCGGCATTTGGTGTCAAGGCTAGGGAAGCCATTTGAACATCACCACACAGAGTTAATGCGAGAGCCGAGGAATACTTAATTGCTTGATCTTGATGTTTAAGGAGTGGCCGAATTTCATCGATCAAACTCGGATGGGCAGTACCAATAATCATGCGCGCGACTGCTGCCCGAATTTTAGGATCGTTACTGTTGGAATGTAACTTGGCTGCTTCAAACGCCGATGGGTCTCCGAGTTTGTTCAACCCATCTAATGCGGATACGACAGCTTTGGTCCAGTCAGCAGCTTGGTTACTCTCCTTGGGTGGCTCACTATGAACGATCTCTAAAAAGACTTTTAACCCCGCAGTACTTCCTAAGTTCGCCAAGGCATTCGCCGCCCCAATGCGAACATCCATTGGTGTTCCCGATAAGGCAGCTGCGAGATGATCGATTAGCTCAAAATCAATCAGGGCTTTCAACGTACGCGACCGGATTCCTAAGTCGGGATCGTTTAAGGTCGTTGTGAGGATTTCTTGGGCCGCCTTTGTTTTCAAGCGGATCAAGCCCTCGACTGCTCTTAAACGAATATCAGAATATTTTGATTTCACAGCAACTTGAAACAGATCAAGCTGTTTGTCTTTTTTCAACCAGAAATCATAGGCTTCTTTACGAACTTCCGAATCAGGATCATCCAAACACTCGATCAGAAAAGTTTTCACCCAAGGTTTACCAAACGACGCAAGGGCCTCCATCAGGACTTTCTTACGAATATCGGCATGGATACTTTGGAAAGCGAATCGTAGGCTTTTTTCTCCACCACCGTTAATTTTTAGACCCAAGATGTTTTTAAATGCTTCCAGTCGAACCGAAGCGGCAGTATCGTTAACGGCCTTGAGGAGTAAAGTGGAAACCTGTTCGGGTGGGATCACAGAAGATCTCGCTTTGCTAGCTTCAATCAATGAACCAAGGGCCCGTAGTCGAATCTCCTCAAAAGGCGAGTTTAATCCAATTTCCACAACCAGTAAAGGCTCCGATTGGTATATTTGAAGCAAAGCGGTGAAGGCAGCATCTCGAACTGTGGTGTCCGAATCGAATAACATGGAACGTAAACGGGAGATAGCACGAGAGTCATCCAACGTCCCTAAGGTACGGCAGACATCGGCCCGAGCGGAGGCATTTTCCTCGCGGCTCAGCTGAAGCAGTAACGGAAACACCCGAGGATCCCCCAACACGGCTAAGCCTCTTGTTGCCCGTAAACAAGTATCTAACGATCGGCTGGCAGTGGCTTGAAGTAAAGGGTCAAGGTCGGCCTCGGAGAGTTTTAGTTTTTCACGAGCGATCAAACGAGTTTTGTCTTGATTCGAGTCTGTTGGATGAGAATCCTTCTCTTCGGGAACCTTGGATTCTGAATTCTCAGATGTATCTTTCTTCTTTGCCAATCCATTTTCATCGAGGTGATCCAGATCATCAAAGAGTCGTTTCATATCCGGATCGAGCTTTATCAGAGCCGAACGAAGCGAAGGTTTTCCTGCAATGAGAATGAGAAAAGCAAGCTGTCGAACAGCATCATCCCGATCTTCACAGGATCGGCGGGCTGCCGATTGGACTTGCTCATCCGTAACTAGATTCCGTTGATAAAGCCGGATTAATCCTAATCGTCTCAAATCCGCGAACTCGGATCTCAATGCTTTCAACGAGGCAGTGGGGGAATTCTCAGGATAAACCTTTTCAAGCGCGTTGAGAGCGGCTTTGCGGACCGTGAATTCTTTAGCATTCAGTAATTCTTCAATTTTGGCTAATGCTTGGTCGTCTTCATTAGCAATTTTTCTCAGAGCTTCAATAGCTGATAGACTAATATCTGTCTGTCCAGTTTTCAGTGCCAACTCCATGGGGCGCAGACCAAATTTTCGGTCTTTCAACAAAGCCCGAAAAGCTGTCATTCGAACTGCACGGTCGTTGTGTTGCAGCGCACTTTCGATATAAGAGGGGGCCTTGGGGTGTTTCGACTTTGTTAGAAGTTGAATTGCTAAAGTACGTAACTCATGATCAGGGTCGCTATTCATTTGCTTTGCAATGATTTCGATCGATGTCGCGTCATCAATCTCGGCGAGGAGTTTCAAAGCGGCCTCTCGTTCTTTCGTCCCTGACGAGAGTTGTTGTTTGATATGAACTAGGAAACTATCGGCACGCCGTGTTAATTCTTGAAATTTACCTTCTGCATCTAATTCAAAAATTCGGATCGAACTGTCGTCACAAACTACGGCCAAATGAGGAACCTTTTCGATGGTGATATATGCCAGTCCCGTGACGCTCGATAAATTGCTAGTAAGAGTCACGGGCCGAGTTCCAACTCCCGATGGCCAAGCTTTTACTGCTTCATCTTCTCCCCCTGTGTAGAATCGACCATTGGGAGCAAAAATACTCGCTCGAACAGGTTCGCTGTGTTTGAAACTCCGGCCCCGATTTTCTGGTTCGAGTTTTCCTCGGGCGTAGGTACTATAAAGCTCAAGGTCCGTTCCTGTTGAGTAAAATCGCAAATCATTCTGATCGAAAATAATCGTGGTGACTGTACCATTATGGATTTGTTGCGACTCAGAAAGTGTAAATTCCTCTTGAGTTTCCGCTTGGAAAACTGAAATTCCCCCATCATCGGTCCCCACTGCAAGCCATTTTCGGGTCGGGTCGCTTGACAAGGCTGTAACTTCCGATGAAAGTTCAAACTCTTGTATACATCTTCCATCTTCTTGTGAAACGATATAGCATTTACCTTCACATGCCACTGCAAGACGTCCCCCTGCTAATGGGGCCAAAGCCCTCAATTCTGAGGGGAAAGGGTTCCCAATGGTAAATGGGACACCTTTCGGAGGAATTTTGTGAATAAAACCATCATTTCCAGCAACATAAAAGGTTTTATCCACATGGGTTAAGGAAAGCCCTCCACAAGGGAGGGGAATCGATTGAAGTTTGAGATTTTTTGCGTTAAGAAAATAAAGGGATGAAGGTTGATTTTCGGGAAGAATGGTTACGAATATCAGTTGGTCATCTATACCAATAATCCCTTTGATTTCGCCACGATATAACAGCGCACGATTCAAAACTTGCATGATTTTCACCCCAAGTTGGTGATAAGGATGATATCATGTTCAAGCTCCAAAAAAAGGTTGGTAACGAAAAAATTTTCCAACGAAGATTGTAATGTATTTTCCCTACAAATTGATTCAAAGAATGATATTTACCATTTTTTTTACCAGAGGATGTAGAGGATATTTCGTGTTGATTCGGATCATCAAAAAAATTGATATCACTTATTGACACTTTTTTTACCATTTTTAAGGAAGTCTCTCTCAAATTTTATCCTAGCCCGAGGTTGTCAATCCCAATTCAAAACGATCTTTCCAATATGTTTTCCCGTTTGCAAATAGTGTAATGCTTCGGGAAGTTGATTCATTGAAAAGGTTCGATCGATGACCGGTCGATCGGGGTAGTAGGAATAACTTTCCACGACAGATTCTAATTCTGAACGGGGGCCGACAAAAATTCCTCGGAGGGTAATTCCTTTCATAATAATGGGCATCGGGTTAAAATGACCTTCCCCAGCCAAGACACCAATCAAGGCGATTTGTCCTCCCGATCGAATTGCTTTGAGGGAGCGATCCAGAGATGCGGGACCACCGACTTCAATGATTCGATCGACCCCGATTTGGTCGGTTCTTTCGCGAATCCACTTTTCCCAATCAGGGTTTTTTCGGTAGTTCCAAATCTCGTCGGCACCAAGCTCTTTTGCTTTCGCCAACTTAGTATCGTCACTAGAAATCACAAAGATATACGAGCCTTCTTTTCGGCGGGCATATTGGAGAGCAAAAAGGGAGACTCCTCCGGTTCCTTGAATTAAAATTCGTTCCGAAGGGAGTAAATTTTGTAATGCCATGCTGGCCGTCACGGCGGCACAAGGTAATGTGGCGGCTTCCTCGAAACGGAGGGTATCGGGCAGCGGCACGAGACTTTGCTCGTCACAGATCACTTGCTGAGCGAAGACTCCGGAAACCTCAGCCCCTCGAGCCGATTGCCTCGCTTCATCCGTAATCGGTCCGCTGTTCCATTTTCTGGCAAAGGTCAAAACCACCCGCTGACCCGTTGTCACACGGCTCACGCGGTTCCCACATTCTGTCACCACGCCCGAAGCATCGGAACCAATCACACACGGGAGTTTGAGACGGGGATGATACTTTCCCTGAACGATCAATAAATCACGATAGTTCAAAGAGACGGACTTGATCTGAACGCGAACATCAGATGCCCCCAAAGCAACGTCGGGTTGCTCGACTAATCGGAGCTGATCGATCCCGAACTGGGGGAGAGTCCATACAAGCATATCGATTATTCCATTGCTAAACGAGATTGGTTATGCCGGAGATAGTGATCGATCAACGTCAACGCAACCATCGCTTCACCCATCGGTATGAAACGGGGCAGAAGACAGGGGTCATGGCGACCTTTCGTTAGAAGTTCGGTCGGTTGTCCCTCACGGGTCACGGTTTTTTGTGGTCGAGGAATACTGCTCGTTGGCTTGATGGCTACTCGGAGGATGATTGGTTCCCCGCTTGAAATGCCCCCGAGCATTCCACCATGATGATTCGATTCTGTCCCAATTCGATCTCCTTTGGGAATGAACGGATCATTGTTCTCTGAGCCGAGTTTCGTTGCCACGGCAAAGCCGTCGCCATACTCAAAACCCGTGACCGCAGGGAGTGAGACTAATGCCTTTGCAAGATCGGCCTTAAGTTTATCGAATACCGGTTCTCCCCAACCCGCCGGTACTCCTGTGGCGACGAGTTCGCAAATTCCTCCGATTGAGTTTCGATCTTTGCGGACCGAATCGATCAGGTCGATCATTTTTTGAGCAGCTTCTGGATCGGGGCAGCGTACCGGCGTGGCTTCGATTTGCTCGAATGTCACTTGAGTCGGATTGTCGATTTTTGCAGAGATCGAACCAATTTGTTTTGTGTAGCCCAGTATTTTCACCCCTAAACGAGCGAGGAGTTTTTTGGCAATCGCCCCTGCGGCAACTCGACAGATCGTTTCGCGGGCACTGGACCTGCCCCCCCCCCGATAATCTCGAAATCCGAATTTGGCATCGAAGGTGAAATCTGCATGGCCGGGCCGATATTTCTCTATATTTTCGGAATAATCCCCGCTTCTCTGATCTTGATTCCTAAAAATAATCCCGATTGGTGTTCCATCTGTCTTTCCGTCAAAAACACCAGACCAAATTTCAGGCAGATCGGCCTCGTCGCGTTGGGTAGTGAGTTTCGATTGTCCGGGTCGCCTTCGTGCTAAATCTGGTAATAAATCTTCGACAGAAAGGGGTAAACCGGCAGGGCAGCCGTCGATTATGCACAAGTAGCCCTGACCATGACTTACGCCTGCTGTTGTTACTCGAAATCGTTCACCAAAGGTATTTGCCGCCATTATACTTATTCCTTGTATAGGGTTATGATAGGAATTGGTGGCCTGAGTTGAAATGATGCCAGAAAACACTCCGTTTAACGTGATTTATCAGAAACGAGAGTTAGAATGTATCGTCACTCAGCAGCAAAGACTCAGAGAAAACAATTGTTGTAACTTATCCACACGAATAAGGTGTGTGAATAAATTCGGTGCCTAGACTATCAAGCAAGTTGGCAGATTATTCCCCTTCACGTTCCCAATCGATACGCGGAGCATCGTCCCATAACTCTTCGATTTTGTAATAATCGCGGGTATCGGGATCGAAAACGTGGATCAGAATATCCCCATAATCTTGAACAATCCACTTACTTGCCTGATAACCTTCAATTCCATCTCGGTGATCCCCAACTTGCCTGAGGGCCGCATCAATCTCCTCAGCGAGGGTGTGAATCTGTCTACGGCTGGTACCGGTTGCAATCACAAAGAAATCGTACAGAGGATGTTTTCCACGAAGGTCCAAGACAAGGATATCGCGAGCTTTGTGATCACGAGCGGTGCGAGCAGAGAGACAAGCTCGGGTTAATCCCGATGGAAGGTGGAGTTGTTCGTGAGTCGTTTGAAATAAAAGTTCTGTAGTCAAGTAAGACTCCTCCGAACCTAGAGATAAGGAGTAAATTTTATGTAAAGATTACAAAACGACAAGCGATTTGTAGTCGATGCCATTTCCTCCCTAATCTCGGGTTCACGATCAAGATTTGGAACGTTTCCAAACCTATTGATACTGTTCCCGCGCCGCGGGCGAAATTCAAGCAAAACTTGGGAAACGGAAACAATCTTCGTTTGCGAGACCCTTATCTTTTTTGTAATCGTTCATTTTGAGATGACATCGCCAGATCGTTTTTGGTTCTCCCGAATTTTGCCTTTCTAGGAATTAGATGATGCTGGATGGTCGGACGATTCAGAAAGAGGCGGTGTCATGACATCTGAAGACGAATGACCAACGTTGAGAGAGGAGGGAATATCAGCAATAGGAATTGGATGATCCACATTCTTGGAAGACTGATCATCAATAATCGGAGTCAGATTATCAACATTGTGAGTGGGATTATCCGAAATCATTGCCAAAATCTCTTCGATTCTTCGGACCGCAGCAGTGTATGAGATGGATGCCATTTCATAATTGGTATGGGCAGACACTCGTTTATATTCCCGAGCAAAAAATTCGGCGTTTTTTTTCAATTTCCCGACTTTGCCGCGAAGCCGACGAACATAAGTGTCGAAATCACCTTTCAAAAAAGAAGGTTCCACTGCCCGAATCGAATCGTACAGGAGGCGGGGAACTTCGATCATCTCCTCGTCGTTTTGAACTTCCTCTTGATGTTTAAGATAGGTCCGAATCATCCAAAGGTGGGCGAGACATTCATTCAAAAGAGGGACCGCTTCGGAATTGCTCATGACAAAGTTTATCGATTAAACAAGAACGAAGGATTGTTGATTAAAGCCCACACTAAATCTTGGGCACCGGTGATACGTTTGTCATTACCCGGATGCGGACCGACCTCGGCTTGAAGTCGAAGATATTCCGCATCTTTGCTTCGATAGTACCGAGTCAATTCGGCTTTTTGTTCTGCGGTTCGCTTGCTCGGCTCGATGGCAATGAGGGCGCGAATCGTTGCGGGGGTGGCCTCGGTCAATTTGGGGTTTTTATCCGAGGTACCAAGAACTTGGAATTTACCAATCGTATGTTGGCCACCATATTGCATGGAAAGGATCAAATTCAGGGTGATCTCACTTTGTGCAAAACGAGCCAGCTCCTGTCCGAGACCCAAGAAACCAGATTTGGCAAAGGCTTCGGTGAAATTGGGAATCGCGAGCGAGACCCCTTGAATCTCAGCCGCCCAAGACTGCGTTTTTCCAACTTGAGGGAACAAGGCCCACCCCGTATTGGGATTGTTATCGATCGCGTTTTGGGGGGGGAAGCCTTCTTGTGCAAAACTGGCTTGGGCGTTTTTCAATGGGGCTGATTTCCCCATGTATTGAGCAGTCACTTCACTGAGAACAAAATTACCGTTCTCCGCTCGGCCCGGTCCTTTTCCATTTTCCGCGATCGTATCGATGCGGATGGCCGTGAGATTCTTTAATTTGGTGCTGAGCGTGAGGCTGTAAACCTCTTTTGCTGGATTCGGGCCAGTGGGTGTGACGACCGTACCCGATTTATCAATCACCAAATTCACCTTTTGAGTACTAGTGGCCTTGGTGACGGTCAACGGTGTCCAATTGGTGGTGAGTTTACGAATGCCATTTTCCCAGTCCGCTTGTTTCGCATCAAGGGCCTTTTCGTAGTCTCGGAATTTCTGGAGTCTTGCCTCATAGGATTTCAAGGCCGCTTCGTAATCTGCTTCGCCATCTTTGAGGGCCTGCAAAGCGATGCGATACTCGCGTTCACTGGGCATGCGATTTAGAACGGCCAAATACAGCTCTTCAATAAATCGTCGGTCGTCCTTGTAGGTTGCGGCATACTTAGCAATCAGGTTATTCGGATCACGCAAGGCTTCCCCGACGATCGGACCATTCACGAGGTTGAGAATCGGCCCAAGTTGTAGGCTATTGGAACGTTCGCACTCGCAAGCACTTTCTCGAACAGGTTTCCCAAAAAGGTCCAAAAATCCTGAGGGAACATTCACTGAACCATCTAGGACTTGTGCTGCCCGAGCGCCCGGCGGGAGGCCAGGGATGTTCGATTTCGACCCCGTCACAGCATAGATCGTATCGAACAAAACTTCTGCCGGTAATCGTCGAGCAATCGCATGGGAATAGTTAATATCATCCCCTTCGTTCCATTTATTCGTAACGACAGAAAGTTGATAGGTTCGGCTCTTACAAATCGTTTTGATGAGTTTTTGAACGTCGAAGCCGCTGTCGATAAAGTCCTTTGTCAATCGATCTAAGAGTTCTGGGTTCGTAGGGGGATTTCCGGCTCGAATATCGTCCACGGGTTCAATAATCCCCACACCGGTTAAGTAACTCCACACCCGATTCACATAGCTCTTGGCAAAGTAAGGATTTTCTTTGGCGGTGATCCATTGGGCGAGTTGATCGCGTCGAGATCGTTTTTCGGTAATAATCGGTTTCTCGATAGGGTAGGGGAAGGCCGGTTTAGCGATCTCACCCGTTCGGTCATGTTTGACTTCTCCACCATTGGCATCGGTAATGACCTCAACGAGAGGAACGGCCCCTTCTACAGCCGAGCCTCCAATTCTTTGTCCACGATATTTCGGGTCTTCGCTTCTTTGAATTTGGGCGAAGTACGAAGCCAACGAATAGTATTGATCCTGAGTCCATTTCTCGAAAGGATGATCGTGGCATTTATTGCAATTAAACCGGATCGCAAGAAATAGATGGGTCGTGTTCTCCATCGCCAGATCAGGGGTCCGAAGAATCTTATAGTAGGCCGCGGCGGGATTTTCTGCATTCGATCCACTGCCAGTGAGAATTTCATAAGCAAATTTATCGTAAGGTTTATTTTCTGCGACCGATTTTCGGATGTAATCCCGAAGGGCTTTCGCACCAATATCACCTAAGAATTTACGATTCACTTGCAGCATGTCGGCCCATTTGTTGGTCCAATGTTCGATGTAATCTTCTGAACCAACCAGTTTATCAATGACCTCATCTCGCTTGATTCGGGTATCTCGTTTATCCTCAAGAAACTTACGAACGATCTCGGCAGAGGGGGGCAACCCCGTCAGGTCGAGATAAACCCTGCGGATGAATTCGGCATCGGTGGTTAATTCACTCGGAAGAACTTTAACCCGTTTGAGTTTCTCGTAAACCAATTCATCAATGTGGTTGAAAGCAGGGGGATTGTTCCAGACGAAACCACTACGGTCCCCCATCACGATAATTGTGCTGGCATCATAGGCACCTTCGTAGCGGGCCAGCATCGTGGCTTCCCCTCGACGGAGTGTTGTCGCAAGGCACGATTTGTCGATCGTGCAAATTTCCGTGTTGCTTGATTCGATGAAGGATTCTGCGGTCACATCTCGTGTGCTTCCATCGGTATAGGTGGCCATCACAACAAATTGTTGTTTGCTGCCAATATCTTTGATGATGGGATTTTTGGGAAATACCTCGATCGATTTCACTCGTGGGGAATCGAGATCATTCTTGGCCCCTTGGGCAATCCATTGTTTCACAATTTCGTAGTAGGGGTCATTCGGATTCCAAAGAACACCCCCAGCGTGAGGCACAGCACCAGAGGGTTTCATCAACATGAGACTTCGTTCTGGAGCAGCTCGATTAAATCGACGACCTTCAAGGTCATCGGTTAAGGATCGATGATCGAAAATAGGATCGTAACCTCGTAACGAAAGTTTGAAACCATTTTTTCCTTCCGCCGAGCCGTGGCAGGTTCCTTGGTTGCAGCCAAGTTTCGACATCGCGGGGTTGACATCCCGAATAAAGCTGATGGGTTGTTCTTTCTCAATTTGTGAAACTTTAACTGCAATTTTGGCGCTCAACTCCCCCAGTTTCACTTCAATAACACCAGAACCGTTTTCGGTCGGACGCACCAACCCTGAGGATAGTTTGACGAATTTTGGGGCTTGCCAAGTGACCAAGCGGGTGGCATCGAATTTTTCACCCGAGTCCAGAGTTCCCGTAATGAGCACCTGACGATATGCAAACACATTGGAGAACTCGATGGTTTCCGGATGAGCCGTCAATTTCACGACCTTTCCGGTCGGTGCCTTTTCTGGGGCTGATTGTGCCATGACCGGTAGGCAGAAAAACAAGCTCAGGAGAGAGAGGATAATTCGTTTCATTGTCAGACCAGATACGACTAGGATGGAGGGCCAATAACTCTATGTTTAAAATTTTACTATCTGGGTATCTCGAATGCAACCAGTAAAATTTGGTTCACACACAACAAGTTATGCTGTTATGCTTCATTGAGCCACGATTGGAACTTGACGGAACCGTTTGAAGGAAGTTTCCACCGAATTTGTGCCAATAATTCCTAGAAGTCAAATCCTACAGAAGAAGGAAATCGCTCTTGTGTTTGAATTCAATTTGGGGCATAACAGCACGGGTTCGTATTGTGGACTTCACGGCAGTGTAGTTGGATTTGTTTCTATTCATATGAGTTTAGTGCTGGCTCCTGATACTCTCTTCGATTCAAGTGTACCTCATCTTTCTGATGATGAGTTAGCATTGCTTCGTTCTACCTTGTGCGACCCGATGCAGGTTGTCTCTTGGGATGAGGTCAGATTGGTATTAAAATCGATGGACTTACCGATGAATCTGACCTCTCGCAATTGGGAAGAATTGTGTTGGCTAGTCCTATGCCGAGAAAAAAAGCTGCTGCAGGAAGAAGACGAAGTGATTTTGGAAGCACTTCATTACGAGGATGAACGATCGGTAGAATTTGTCCGCCGCTTGGAAAATTGGCTTGAGCAAATAGGTGTTCCATTTGGTTTCCAACCTGCTCGAAGCTCGGTCCCTCTCGAACAAAGTCCTCCGGAGCAGAGCCAAGAGGAACCATTAACCCAGTGGAATAGGGCGATTCGAGAACGAATGTTGTCTGTTGCTTTTCTCTTAGGGATTGGTTTAGCAGTATTGAGTATTTTGATGGCGATTTTCGGGGGATTTAAATAGCAGCCGCTTCCCCGCCGAGTTACAATTGCTCTTCTGCCACTTGTAACGCACGAAGAAGGCCCATTGCTTTATTCAAAGTCTCTTGGTACTCTTCTTCGGGTTGACTATCCGCGACGATGCCTGCTCCCGCTTGAACGTAAACCGTTTGCCCTTGGATCACCATCGTTCTCAAGGCAATACAAGTATCCATGTTTCCTGAAAAATCGATATACCCAACAGCACCACCATAAGGCCCTCGTCGATGGGGTTCGAGTTCGTCGATAATTTCCATGGCCCGAATTTTAGGTGCCCCAGAAAGCGTTCCTGCGGGGAGACAGGATCGAAGGGCATCAAAGGCATTTTTGCTTTCGCTTAAAGTTCCCGTTACGGTGCTGGAAATATGCATGACGTGGGAATAGCGTTCTACCGTCATTAATTCCGACAGTTTGACCGAACCAATTTCTGCGATACGACCGACATCGTTTCTTCCGAGATCGACTAACATCACATGCTCGGCTCGTTCCTTGGGGTCTGCCAACAATTCCTTTTCCAATTCTTGGTCTTCGTCCGCGTTTTGACCTCGTCTGCGTGTTCCTGCCAAGGGGCGGATGGTGACCTGTCGATTCTCCACACGGGTCATGATCTCCGGTGATGCCCCTACTAGGTGAGTATTTCCACTTTGCAGATAAAACATGAAAGGAGAGGGATTCACCACGCGCAAAGCCCGATAAATATCAAACGGTCGGGCACGGGTTGTGGTCTTCAGGCGCTGGGAAAGAACGATTTGAAAAATATCCCCCGCTCGTATATATTCTTTC
>JAOAAA010000022.1:0-16257 GCA_026419115.1 Gemmataceae bacterium | reverse complement strand
TCGCTCGTTCAACAATATGAGTAAACCCCTGACGATCGAAATTTGAGGTCCAATTCAGGGTGACCTTACCTGTGGGGTCGACATCCGTTAATTGGAGGTCAGCCACACCTTGTTGAAGACGTTCCACTAATTGATCGACACGTTGACAAGCCTGTTGATAGGATTTCTCTAAATCATTTCGATCAACGTGAGCATGACAAACCACGGCAACGGTCTTCGTGACATGGTCAAAAATCACCATGCGATCGTAAAAGGCGAAACTCAGATCGGGAAGTTTACGATCATCCTGAGGAGGATTGGGTAAATGCTCAACATATCGAATGGTATCGTAACCGGCGTAACCGACGGCTCCACCCGAGAACCGAGGTAATCCCGCAATTTGGGGGGACTGATATTTTCGGAGCGATTCTTCGACAACGCCCAATGGGTCTCGGGTTTCGATCGATTTTTTCTGATTCCCTTCGACAAGGTTCACCTGCGACTCATAGGCATCGATGCGAGCAAAAGGGCCTGAACCTAAAAAGGAATATCGCCCGTGTCGTTCCCCGCCGACCACACTCTCAAACAAGAAAGAGTGTTCCCCTTCACGAATTTTGCAAAAAGCACTGACGGGGGTCAGAATATCGGAGGTGAGACGTCGATAGATAGGAACCAAATTTGAAGAACGAGCATAATGACAAAACTCATCAAAAGAAGGAAAGTGTGCCACGAAATCCCATCCAATCTAAACAGAACCTAGAACTTCCAAAACCTGTAAACATTCTAGGAAGAGTTCAGGAAAATGGGGCAGGCGGGTGATGATCTTTGCGAAAGTTCCAGAAAATGGGATGCCCGATTTAGTATGGTTTCAAGAGTTCAGGGAAATGAGGCAGGGAATCAATTATTTTTATCCAGATCGATGTTCGGATTATTTTTCTCGAACTCGAGCTTGAAATCGAGACCTGGCAGAGTTGGTTCTAAACTATCGATTTTGAGATTCTCGATCCTTTCAGAATCCGTATTCTTTTGCGAGCCACCCGATTGGGATGCCTGTGAGGGAGTTTCGGCGGTCCGAACGGGGGCAGGCACGGCAATCCCCTCCATTAACGGTTGGGAAACTTTAAGACCCGGAATTTCAAGGGTAAAGTATTGAGAATTCGGATTCGCAAAGAATTCTAGGTAGGCAGGAACGCCCGTATCAGAATAGTCTTTAAGCACCTTCCCAGTCTGATCGACGATGCGACCGGTCGGGGCCACACGAGCGTTGTTATCCACTACCTCAGAGAAGATTTGTTCCAGCTGTCGCATTTCGGCTGCGAGTTTGTGATCCCAGAGATCGACCTCTGTATCCAGATCATCAAGTTCTTCCATTTGTTTTTCGTTGACCGAGGGGCCGACCCCGATGAGAACGAATTTTAAAGGGTTCCGTTTCTTTTGAGAAATTTGCTTCGAGAGTTTAACAGTGTAGGCCTTCACCTCTTCGAGGTCGTGAATTTCTCCATCGGTAATAAACACATAGAAGCCAAAAGGAGCGTCCTTAAAGCGTTCTGTAAAGTATTGGACGGCAGGAAGTAATTGGGTTCCGGTGCCAAAGTTGGTGGGAGCATTAAAAGTAAAGCGCTCGACTTCGTCACCCGTGAAATCACCAAGCACTTCGTATTGGGAGCCGCTCGGACCGGTGGCCCAGTAAATACAAGTGGTTCCCCCATCGGCATCGACCTTGCGAGCCAAGTAAGCACAAATTTTTTGAGCGACGGGGCTAACTTGGTTGACTGGTTTTTGGGTGGCAAATAAGGGAGAAATTGTTCCTGCTCCCACACCATAGAGGGGGGCCATCGAACCGGACCCATCTAAGGCCACACCGGTTTGACATCCTTCTTTATGAGGGAGCATGAGAATGGTAGCGGTCACTTTGACTTTACCCCCTGGGGCGATACGGACATTCACTTCACCGAAGGGGTCAACAACAGATTTTAACTGGGCCATGATGATCCTCCTATTTTGAATCATTCTACTTGTAATTCGTTTTGATAGGAGTAAGATTTTGCGAAAAAAGTCGAAAACAACCCCATATTCTCAGTGGGGAAGACCCTTTCTGCAATTGGGCTTTCTAATGACCCCTTCAGGAAAATGAACTTCCCTCTATCCGAGTTCGTAACATAACTTCTGTTCAATTAGATTGATATGGTATTGGGTTACACCATGTCTGAACTGGCGATTGAAGTTCGCGATTTAACGAAACATTATGGTCCCGTCCGAGCGGTGGAAAATATCAATTTCACGGTTCAGGCGGGGGAATTAGTCGGTTTCCTTGGACCCAACGGGGCAGGGAAATCGACTACAATGCGGATTTTGACGACGTACCTGCCTGCCACCTCAGGAATTGCCAAAATTTGTGGGTTTGATGTTTTTCAAGACTCGATGCAGGTTCGGCAAAGGATAGGCTATCTTCCAGAAAGTGTTCCCTTGTATCCCGATATGCGAGTCGAAGAATATCTGCTTTATCGGGCGAAACTCAAAGGGGTACCCCGACAAACTCGCCTGAAGATGCTAGAGGAGTATTTGGAGAAGTGTCGGATCAAAGAAGTTCGTAAACGCTTACTCGGTACTCTCTCGAAAGGTTACCGCCAACGAGTAGGCCTAGCCGATGCCTTGATTGCCTCCCCGAATCTGCTGATTTTGGATGAGCCAACGAGTGGTTTGGATCCGGTGCAAATCCGCGAAACGTTAAATACCATCAAAAGTCTCGGTGGCAAACATACCGTTTTACTTTCCACACATATTTTGAGCGAAGTCGAAAGTATTTGTGATCGGGTGGTGATCATTAGCCGAGGGACGCTCCGTTGGGATGGGCGCCTCAGCGAACTGGCCAAAGAGCATCCGACCTATCGACTTGAGGTAAAAGGGAACGGGAAAGAGTTGTGTGAATCGTTGCAGAAAATATCTGGGATTCAGCAAGCCCAAGTGATTGGTCAACAGGATGGGCATGCTTTTATCGAGATTGAACCACAAACTAATGTCGATATTCGGGAACGAATTTCGCAAACGGTTTTTGAAAAGGGAATGAGCCTTTTTGCTTTCGAGACCAAACGGAAGAATTTGGAATCGCTGTATATGGATGTGGTGCNTCGTCCCGATTCCCGAACGATCAGCAATTGAGTAAACGAGAAAAAGGAATATGTCTTCGGAATCAACCTCAACTTATCGAATTCCAAGCGAACAAGCCCCCTCTGAGGTACTTCAAGAAGAACATTGGTTCATCCGTTCTCTGGGAACCGCAGGGGCTACGTTGCTCACCGCAGGGATTATCGTTGTTTTAGCGAATGAATCGAAACCTCGGTTTATCCCAACTCAGGTCGGTGCGGGGGCGATTCTGCTTGGCTTTCTCATGACGATCTTCCATGCCCTTCGTGATGGTGAGCAAACGATTCGCCGATCTTATGGCTATGGTGGAATCGCCCTTTGGTTGAAAGGGTTGCTCTGGGCTTTGATCCCTCTTTATCAAAGTGCCACGAAAACGATACCGGAAGGGCAAATTCGGGTCTATGAAAGTTACTTTTTCCCCTATGGAATTTCTTTTTTAACGATTGGGTTATTTTACATTGCCGCTTGGTTGAAGCACGAAACTCTATCTCGGCAACGAAAAATTGGCTTGTATCTTCTTGGTATAAGTGCGATCGCTGCGATTTCGATTGGCTTTTTTGTGGGCAGCGTAGAAACTCGTTTTGTCTCGAATTACAGTACCACGCTTTTGCTTTATGGCTTAGCTTGTACCTGTGTTTTGATTGTAAATACAGGAGGGGTCGAAGGTGATGGTTTTTATCTGGCGTGGACGTTGATTGGTGTCGGCTGTGTGATGTTCCTGACCGTTTTGATCCGAGTTTTTCTTCCCAAGGATATTCCATTTTTCGTACCGACAGGGATTTTACTTTTGATTTTAAGTGCCCTGTATATGATCGTCGGATATTTTTGGGTGTCGGATAGTCAATATGCCACGCTGACCCGTCGGGAGTTGGCCAGTTATTTCACCTCGCCGATTGGGTATGGCCTGATGGTCATTTCCTTATTTTTTGGCGGGTTGTCTTATCTGCTCAATTTTGAACCTCAGATATTTACTGGTGGACAAAGACGAGTGATTTTTGAACCAATCGTTGCCTATTTTTGTTCCAGTGAGATGGGCATCCTTGCGGTGACGATGATCGTTCCCATTATCACTATGCGCCTGATCTCGGAAGAAAAACGCACAGGGACCTATGAGGTTCTGATGGTGGCCCCCGTGAGTGATTGGGCCGTTATTCTCAGTAAATTCACCGCAGCATGGTTTATGTATTTGTTTACTTGGTTATTGTGGGGCGCCTACCTACTTTACTTCCGAGCCGATAATCCCGCTTTTGAAATTCGGCCTTTGCTCAGCTTTGGCTTAACCGTGGCCTTGGCAGGGCTGAATTTCATTGGCATGGGATTGTTCTTTTCGTCATTGACGAAGAATCAGATTATTGCCGCAGCGCTCACGCTTTTAGGAATGATGTTCTATCTTGGGCTTTACATTGTGGGGGCTACCCCCTTGATTTTCCCTGTTTCGGAAACCGGATTAGAAACCTCGCCTTGGAAAACCTTTTTCCTTCATGCGAGTTACATCAATATGTGGTTCCAATCGGGGCAGGGACGCCTCCAAGTTCGGGATGTGGTTTTACATGCGAGCCTTTCGATTGGGTTTCTATTCGCTACCCAGAAAGTTTTAGAAGCTCGTCGTTGGTCGTAAGAATAATTGAACATGGAAATTTGTATCAGAGGGAATGGTTGTGTCGGAGAATAACCCAACATCGAATACCGATTCATTCAATCCATCGGAAGCGGTCGTCTCTCAAGACCAATCGAAAAAGGAACGCTCTGCCCGCACTAGTTTGGGTTACGGGGTTTTCGTGCTGGCGGGAATTTTTATTCTGATCGCCGTTTTTTGTTTTCTCAAATTTAGTGGGGTGATGTCCCCTCCCGAGACCTCTTCCCAATCGGTTCCAACCAAACAAAAGGAGACCGATAAACAATCTGAAAAATCCCTCGGTGGGGAAGAGGAAAAAGCAACCCCCGTTAAGAAATATAAACGGGGCAGCCCCGACTATTTTGTTGGTGGGTTAGCCTCATCCTTGATGGCGATTGGCTTGATTGGTTTTGGAATTCGTCAATTTTCTTCATCGGCCCAAAGCGCGACTTCTGGAATCCCCCTGATGGTCGAAGGGGGATTGATGGGAGCTTTGTTCGGTGTCGTAGTTTCTCTGTTTGCCTTGGGATTGGCATGGAATCAACAAAAAGTCTTTTTTGAATTAACGGGACCTAATTTCTCGGACAATATTCTTCCGGCCTTGCAATTGGTCTTCTTATTTTTCATCGGGCTGGTGATTTCTTTTGTGAGTTTGGTTCTCACCCGCTCTCAGGAACGTGTCAATCCCCTTGTAAGACGGTTGATTTACGGCTTTAGTTCAACGATGTTGGTTGTGATTGTATGCCTTGTGATTTTGGTGCTTAACGGCATCGTAGCGGTCCATGTGCCTAATTCTCTGGTCACCAATGAAACCGCCTTCCAAGGGATTTCGCCTCAATCGAAGGCCTTTCTGCGCTCGTTAAATACACCCGTGAAAGCCTACATGATCATGCCCGAATCGAATCCTCGGCTCTATGATGGACTGTATAACGATTGTCGGGCCTTGTTGAGCGATTGCCGAAATGCTAGCTCCCAATTCGATTACGAAATTCTTACGCCAGGCCTTCATGCCACACGGATTGCTGAGCTGTTGACCCAATATCAAGTCTCCAACGAAGAACTTGGTGATTCTGGCAAGGGAATCCTTTTAGTTATCAACGATGATCCTAAAAGAAAAACCTTTTTTCCTGCTCGTTCCCTTTATCGACAAGAGCAAGGGCAGGGCGATGGTATTGATTCGATCATTACGTTTTTTGAGGGAGAAAATAAACTCCTCTCGGCCCTTATTAGTCAGCTCGATGATAAATCGGGTCAGAAAATTTACTTTTCTCAAGGGCACGGAGAAATCCCTTTTGATTCGGTACCACCCGATCCTCAAGGGAATCATCCCGATTCTTTGGCATCCTATGTGAATGTATTACGCGAAAACGGTTACGACGTTCGGCCTTTGAATCTCAGTAAAGAAGGGGTCCAAGTCCCTGAGGATTGTATCGTCCTGATTTTGGCCGAGCCTTCGCAAACGGTACCCGTCAATTCCCCGATGCAAAAAGCTCTGAGAGAATATGCCGCTCGCGGGGGGCGGATTTTGGCTTTCATGCCGGCCAGTTACTCGCAAGGGAAAGTGATTCCCACAGGGTTAGAGGAATTCTTTATCGATTTTGGTATCCGAATTGAACCCGATAAAAGATATGTCGGCGGTCCAACTCGGGTGGTGATACCAAATCAGGGTGTGATTCTAAGTTTCGAGGAATTAGCTTTAACTGTCCCTGACAAACTCTCTTCTCCTCTCGCGGCCGCTTTTCGGAATACCGAACAATCCTTATTTGGAAGGGATTTTCGACCTGTGAGCTTGATTCCAAGTCCTCAGAATTATGTCAATCAGATTGTACTCACCACACCGAAACGCCAATTGATTTGGAAAGAAGAATCGGAACGAGTGAATTACAATCAGGTGATGCGACAATTTCGAGAGGATAAAAACGATGAATATGCTCGTCTCAAATCGCTGAGTGATGAGGATAAGCCTGTTGTGATCGTTTCGAGCCGTGCCGATCAACCCGGTGAAAAACTCAAACCTCGATTAATCTTTGTGGCCTGCTCGCAGATACTGCCCACCAGCGGTGATCCCAGAATGGCGAGTTTAGCCCGTTCGTCGATCGTCAACGATCTGATCGATCATCTTCGAGAGCGTGACTCACAATTGGGTATCCAAGCTAAAAAACTCCCTACCTACAAACCCACGGGGACTTATGATTTCGCAAACTCGGTTTTATTCATGCTGCTGACCATGGCGATAGTCATTGGGGTAGGGATTACGGTTTGGTTTGCTCGTAGAAGATGATGGCACAGATGTAGAAGATAAATCGCACAGATTAGAAATAATGACACAAAAATAAACTCACGATTATAGAAGATACAACTAGGACTCGACATTATGAATTTACGCACAACTTATATTTTGCTGGGTGTCGTTGGGGTAGGGCTTCTGATCCTGCTGTTAGTTTTTTCGTTGGGAGGAGCGAAAGGCAAAAATGCTCCCAAGATTGAAGGGTATCTGATTCAAAGTCTGCGGGCAGCGGACATCAAGGCCAGCGATATTGAATCTCTTGAGATTGAAAAAGCAGGGAATAACCCTGAGAAAATTGTCTTTGTCCGAGATAAAGGCCTTTGGAATATCGTTAGTCCAATTCGAGGAAAAGCCGATGCCGTTTTGATTAACAATCTTTTGAATGATCTCTTCGAGGCCAAAACGGAGAAAAATGCCGAATTGGGTACGATGGAGCAACACGGACTGGATGCGCCCGGAGTGAAGCTCACACTCAAAGCAAAATCTCTCACCACAACCATTTCACTTGGAAATATCACAATCGGGGGAGACTCTGCACTTGTTTATGTCCATACACCCGACCGAGGAAAGCGACCCGTTGCCTGCACCAAGAAAAACTTTAAACTGTTGATTCGTTCGGATGCTCCCGATAAGGCCACAAAATTTGTCGAAATTTGCAAAGGGTTGAATGAATTCCGACCTTTAGGCTTGCTTGGTGATTATCCTGATCCGCTCATGGTCACTCGAGGCATCACAATTAAACAGGGGAAACAAGAAATTTCGCTTGAGCTGAATAAGGATGGGACTTGGCGATTTACTTCTCCCAAGGAGTTGGGTGAAGCCGAAGTCGAGTCTTCGTTTGATCCAAAAAATCCCAAAGAGAATGCTTCGACTTCGAGTATCCGTGCCTTACTTGGAACGCTACAAGGGATTCGTCCTGCCGATGCCAAGGATTTTCTTGAGCCGAAAGAGGGATTATCCAAGTACGGGCTAGATCCCGCCAAAGACCCCGTGATGACCATTGCATTAAGTCGAACCAATGGCGATTTAGATATTCTCTACATCGGGGCTGACGTTCCGGATATGAATCAAGATCGTGTGTTTGCCCGTCCCGAAGCGGATAGCATGGTGGTAAAAGTCAATGCCACAGCCGTACGGGACGTCAAACGATTGCTTGAGGACCCCAACCGATTAAGATCACGAACATTGGCTCGCCTCGACACGAAGAAGGTCGATGCCCTCGATATCGAAATGGGGGGCCAGACAACCTCGTTCCGACGCCTACCGGAAGGATGGTTTACCTACATTAATGGAAAACGCCGACCGGTCTCGAACGCGGTCTTTGAATTGCTCGATAAGCTCGTTTCACCCAATTTACTCAAAGGTTTTCCCAAAGCGGACCTTCCTGAGGATCGACGCGGTTTTTCTAATCCCTCAGTGGTGGTAAAAGTTTGGGAAGGAGGTATTGTGCCTGAGACGAAAACGGATGCGAAAGACCCCAAAGAATCCAAAATGGATCCGAATGTGGTACCGAAAGTTCAACCTTCGCCCACGGTGGTGGTTCGGTTTGGTCAAAAAGAGACGGGCAATGTCGTGTTGGTCCGCCGAGAATCGAATGGAGAAAAGCTCGATGCGTTTGCTCCTCTCGAACTAGCTACCCTTGCGGAACGAAAACCCTTTGAATTTGTCGGCGCGACCCTTCCTGCGATCGATCCGAATAGTGTGCTAAAACTCAATTTCCTTCGACAACGAGAAAAAATCGAGATTGAGAATACCACTCCCGATAAACCTTTGGCCCAATCATCATGGAAGTTGAACGCACCGGCTGCTTTGAAGGATCGCAATGGCGATCTTCCGAATATCACCAACCTGCTGAACAAAATATCAACCTTTACGAAACAACCCCCACGAGTTCACGCCGAGAAACCACTTGAGAAGCCCGAAGAACTTTTGAATCGACTAGAGCTAAACCCTGCTAATCCTCGGGGGATGTTACAAGTGAAGCTCAAAGATGGTACCGAGAAAATTATTTATCTGGGGGGCGACTGTGGAGGGGATAACAAACGGGTCTTCTGCACGACCAACGACACCGATTTGATTCTCGAAGTCGATCGAGAAGTTTTTGATATTTGCCAAACGATTGATGTTCAAGATGCCGTCGTTCACCGTATCGATAAAACCAAGCTCAAGACCGTGAAAATCACGGGTTGGAGCGACATTGTCGGGACTCCCCTTACTTTGGAGTTTGAACGCAAGGACGGAGCATGGGTCGGCAAAGGTGTCAACTATGCGATCGATGCCCCGAAACTCGATGCCTTTTTGGATACCCTCATGGCACCCCGTGCCGAGTCGTTTTTAGTGGTGAAATCAGGCCCTCGCCCTGAGGATAATCTTGATGTGAATAAAGGGGCCATGACCATTGTTCTCGAAGGAGATAAAGTCATCACCATCACTCTTGCTAGCCCCGATAAGGAAGGAAGGATTCGTGCCACGAGTAGCGAAATTTCAGGGGATGTTTTCATCCTGAAAGATCAATTCGCCAATGTTCGTGCGAAACCTGCCTATTTCAAAAAGGATTGATGGAAAAAAAGGATTGATGGAATGACCCTCATCGAGGCGATTATCCTTGGGATTATCCAAGGATTAACAGAATTTCTTCCTATCAGCAGCACGGCACATTTATTGGCGGCCCGTCAATTGATGGGGCACGAACAACCCCAAGATGCGTTTACCACCGTGATTCAGTTAGGGACTTTGGTGGCCGTGATCTATTACTTTCGGAACGATCTGATTCGGGTCGGGACGAGTTGGTGCCGCGGAGTAGTGAAGTTCCAACCTTTTCACAACCCCGAAGCCAAAATGGGCTGGCTGATGATTCTCGGTACCATTCCGGTGGTCGTAGTGGGCTTCTCGTTAAAAAACCCCATCAAAACTCATCTTTATAATCTCCCTGTTGCGGCGTTTGCTGCCATTGGCTTTGGCTTATTGATGTGGGAAGCCGAGCATCTTGCCAAGAGAAAAACGGGTCGAGGCGAAGAGTCCACCACTTGGAAAGATGCGTTATTTGTGGGGTGTTTTCAGGCTTTGGCGCTGATTCCCGGAGCTTCCCGCTCTGGCACGACTATCACAGCAGGTTTGTTCGCTGGGCTATCGCGTCCGGCCGCAGCACGCTTTTCGTTCCTCCTTTCCTTGCCTGCTATTTTGGGTGCAGGTCTTTACGAATCGTACAAGGATGGTCGCGAGATCATCTCGACTCAAGAGGGGCAAACGAACTTGATTGTGGGATTGGTGACTTCAGCCCTTGTCGGCTACGGGGCGATCCATTTCCTGATCGAGTATCTCAAAAAATATGGGACTGAGATATTTGTTTTCTATCGTCTGTTGGTCGGTACGATTATCCTCGCACTTCTAGGATTGGGAATTCTCAAAGCCTAACAAATCTCAAACCAACGGGGTGTACCCGAAAAAGAGTTGGGGGTCTGAAGGCCAAGACGTCTACTCATGTAGAGAAAACCCTCTTTTTGAGTCCCCCTATCTCCTCACCCAAAAACAAAACCGTTATCTTTCACGTCCCCTACCAAAAAGCCTCTTTGATACAACAATTCTTTGGATTGTCCAGCGACTTGAAAAACTTCCCCTTTGAACAATCCGCTCAGAACGGCTTAGAGAAAGGGAAGTTGATCGGAAGTGGAGTGATCGAAGGGGAAATAAAAAGTTTAAATTAAAGGTGGAAACGTCGAGGGGCGAGGTGGAGGAAAACGAATGTGCAAGCGATGTCGGCATTGGTGTGCGTGAGCCAGAGCAGCCAAGGGGATCACTATTGGAACTCCAAAATCCCTATTGGAACCCCCAACTCTTTTTCGGGTACACCCGAAGAATTTGAATCCGGCTTTTTGTGCTTGAAATTCTTATGAAAGAATGTCACAATATGAGATTAAGACCACACCTCTTCGGGGTACGAAGGGGTATGATTTGTAAACCTACCTTTATTCCCTCCTTCGGAGGTCTCTTCACATGTGTGCTTCTCTGAATCGCTGGTTGATCCCCGCGGTTTTGCTTTCACTTGGATTTGCTGGTCAGGCTTCGGCCGATCTTTACGGCAAGGGAACACCTACCGCTTCGGAACTTCCTCCGCCAAACCCCGCCGATATTGTTTCGGTCGAGGCTTATCCGCCTAAAGTTACCCTCAAAGGGATTGATGACGCTGCTCAGTTAATCATCACGGGGAAACTCAAAGATGGCCGATTGATTGATCTGACCAGCGATGTGAAATGGTCTGTTGCCGATGCGAAACTCGCTTCCGTCACAACGACCGGACGAGCTACCCCTCAGCAAAATGGTTCGTCTGAAATTATCGCTACCTACGGTGATAAAACCGCCAAGATTCCGTTAACCGTTTCTCATCTAGGTGAGAATTTACCGATCAACTTCCCCAATCAGGTTGTGCCTGTGTTCACCAAGCTGGGCTGCAACTCGGGAGGCTGCCACGGTAAAGCCAGTGGGCAAAATAATTTCCGTCTCTCGTTACTCGGTTTTGAGCCGGAACTCGATTACGTCACCCTCGTCAAAGAATCTCGGGGTCGACGATTGATGCCGGCCGCTCCCGATTCCAGTCTCTTCTTACTCAAGGGGATTGGCGCGGTTCCTCATGGTGGTGGGAAGAAAATGGAGAAGGATTCCGACGAATATAAGGTAATCCGTCGCTGGATCGCTGCGGGGATGCCCTACGGAAAAGAGACCGATCCTACCCTAACGAAAATTACCGTCTATCCCGAACATCGAATTCTTTCCCGAGGTGGGAAACAGCAGTTCGCGGTTTATGCGCACTACTCGGATAATTCGGTTGAGGATGTGACCCGTCGTGCTCAATATGAATCGAACGATCCGGAAGTGGCCACAGTCGATAATATGGCTTTTGTTCGGGCCTTGAATCTTTCGGGCGAAGCCGCCATCATGGCTCGCTATCAAGGACAAGTGGCTACCTTCCGAGCAACGGTTCCTTTGGGTGAGAAAACTCCGGAATGGAATTTCACAGAACAAACCATCGTGGATAAATTCACCTCGAAAAAATGGCGCGACTTGGGGTTGGTTCCTTCGGACCTATCATCCGATGAAGTTTTCATCCGCCGTGTTTATCTCGATTTGACCGGTACTCTGCCGACCCCTCAGGCTGTGAACGATTTTCTGGCTGATAAAAATCCCAAGAAACGAGACCTTTTGATCGATAAACTGGTGGATTCGAGCGAATTTAGCTACTATTTCGCCAACAAATGGGCAGATATTCTCCGTGTAAAACGAGGTCGCGAGGGGGATTCGGCCCAACGTGCACAAGGCACTTTTGCCTTCCATAACTGGATTCGTGAGGCCATCGCGAATGATAAACCTTACGATGAATTCGTCCGCGATATTCTCGGTGCAACGGGCGACGAAACCAAGAACCCTCCCACGGTTTGGTACAAAGACCTTCAAACTCCGGAACAATTCGTGGACGATACAGCCCAAGTCTTTTTGGGGCTTCGAATTGCCTGTGCTAACTGTCACCATCACCCCTACGAGAAATGGAGTCAGGACGATTACTGGGGTTTGGCTGCGTTCTTTGGTCGATTAGGCAAGAAAGCGGTGAATGTCCCCAGCACAACTCAGAACCAACGAAGTCTGCAAGTGATCTTCACTCGTCCCGAAGGAAACGTGACCAATAAGCGAACCAACAAACCCGCGATTGTTAAACCGCTTGATGGCGAGCCTGTCACACTGGAGCGAGGTGATGATCCCCGTCAAAAACTTGTGGATTGGATGGTGGATAAGAACAACCCCTTCTTTGCTCGTGCTGTGGCCAATCGATATTGGGCGCACTTTTTCGGACGGGGAATTGTTGACCCCATCGATGATATGCGAGTGACCAATCCTCCGAGTAACCCCGAGTTGTTGGATGCACTGGCTCATAATTTGATCGAGAATAAATACAGCCTGAAATCATTGGTGAAGACCATTGTCAAGAGCCGAACCTACCAACTCTCTGCGGTTCCCAATGATTTCAACAAGCATGATAAACAGGCCTATGCTCGTTATTACCCAAAACGGATGTCGGCGGAAGTTCTGTTGGATGCGGTTTGCCAAGTGACGGATTCTCCCACGACCTTCAATGGCTTGCCGACCGATAAATTTGCTCCCAAACGGGCGATTATGCTTCCGGATGAATCCTTCCAGTCTTACTTCTTAGATGTGTTTGGACGACCTCAACGGATCAGCGCTTGTGAATGCGAACGAGTCAGCGAAGCCAACTTGGCTCAGGCGCTACACTTGCTCAACTCCGATGAGATTCAGCAAAAACTTTCTCGTCCCTCGGGTCGAGCGGATGCTCTCGCGAAGGATACCCGACCCGATGCTGAAAAAGTTACGGAACTGTTCATGTGGGCGTTCTCCCGCAAACCGACGGAACTCGATATGAAAGTGGCTTTGGACCATATCGAAAAACACAAGGCCAACAAGAAGATTGCTTACGAGAATATCCTCTGGGCCTTATTGAACACGAAAGAGTTTGTCTTTAACCAGTAAATCCCTCGCCCTGTAAATCCTCACATTAGAATCCTCCTATACCTGAGTGAAAATCAGTAAGGGGCAGGTGTATCAAACCTACCCTTTCCCTACATATCAACCAAAAACCTTGAATTATGGTTATTTCTCATTGGTTGAAACTTTTGGGGCCGACTCACTGAACAATTCTGAGAATAATTTTTAGTTGTGGCTGGTATCCAACGAGGAGTGCCTGCTGAATTTTGGTCATTCAGTCCATTTTTAGAATGAGCTAGTAGAAGTAAGTGTCCGGTCGATCGGCGAACTGTTCAAATATCGATTGTGTTAGACAGGGAATCGATGAATATCAATGGTAATCGTCGATGTGTTTAGGATATGAGATTCTGGGCGTGTATTGATATTCGATTTTGATTAAGCTCTCTTGGCCTTTTCGAGCTTCTCTTTGTAATCGTCTTCGGGAGTTGCGGGGCTATCCCATTTGAACCAATCGGGTTTGAACTCAATTCTCTCCCGCACTTTCATAGCAATGTTGCTCGTGAGAGCGGGGATCGCATCCGCCATGGCCACTTCACCATGACAACGGGTCAGCAAAGGGAATTTGCCATCTTGGTCCATGATATAGGTGTCTTCCATTTTGCCGAGCCGACGGATGCGATAGGCAAAATCTTCCATCTCTTCACGATAGCCTCGACTTATGGGGCCACTGGCCGCAGATGAGGAACTCGAAGCCATTCCCCCTGAGACCGAAGTTGCTCCGGAAGCGGCAGGGGCAGGTCCCCCCCAAGTGCTGGAGGCTTCCATCACGGGTTTACCCCCCCCGCTTGTGGCTGTCACGGTTGTGGCACGGGGGCCATCCGATTTTTTGCCCGGTTGATTTTCCGGATAGAGCAAAGCCTTTTGTTCCCCTTCGATGATTAGGGTTCCTCGGGTGCCCATTAAGCATTCGCCGTATTGCTCGAAACCATTTGTGCTAATGCTCGAATAGGTCACGACAACCACATCATCTTTATCGTTGCCGCCACCATTGGGGCCTTTGGGATGCTTTTTGCCCGGAAACTCAAAGGTAGCGAAGACATGATCATCAATGTTTCGGGGGTTGCGCTTATCGCCAGGGTCATCGGCATTTCCAAAGAAGCTACGAGTTCCTACTCCAGAGACGGCAAGGGGTTTCACCTTTCCTAGGAAAATACTACAGGCATCGAGTTGATGGCTGCCAAGTTCTGCCATCAGCCCCCCCCCTGTTTGTTCGTATAAACGCCAACGAATTAGCTGTTCAATCGAGGTGTAGCCATACTCTTGGAGACTCTTGGCGCGACCTTTTTTCGAGGCCACATCGCCGAAAGTTGCCCCCGAGAGGAAATCAAAATCTTCTTGATAAATGGGTTGGAACCAGCCATCACGATACCGAGGTTGGGGCACATTTTTGACCAATTCACCATCCTTGGGATCATAAATCCAATCCCAAGAGAAATTACGATGCCACAAAGCGCGGATATGTTTAATGTCGCCGATGACTCCCGTATTCAGCACTTCCAACGCTTGGGCATAGAGCATCGAGTAATGACGTTGATGCCCGATCGAGAGGATGACCCGATTTTCTCGGGCAACACGGATCATGTCTTTGCACTCTTTGATGTTGCGGGCCATGAGTTTTTCACAGAGAACGTGCTTGCCGCGTTTCATGCATTCGATCGAGACGGAAGCATGCAAATGAAGTGGCAGGGAAATCACGACCGCCTCAATTTCTGGCTCGTCCGAGAGCATCCTTTGCCAATCAGTGTAGAGGTGATTGTTAGCGATTTTGTTGGCATAGGCTTCGCCATAAATTTTCTTGAAGCCTTTTCTGAGAGGAACCTTGGGGTCTCCTTCAATAATTCGGCGATGGTTAGAAGGACGAATATCGCAGGCAGCGATGAATTCGATGAACTCAGGGTTATGCTCCCCTAACAGAACTCCCCCCTCGTCGCCACAACCGATCAGGGCAGCCTTGAGGGGTTTCCCATTAACGCTTTTGTAGCCGAAGTAGGCAGCCGACCCCACCCCTGCCACGGCAGCGCCTGCAGCAGCCGCCCCTTTCAGGAAGCCGCGGCGATTCAATTCGAGAGAGACATTGTTAAAATTCTTCTGGCCGACTTCTTTTTGTTCGGCCGTGAGATCCAAAGCCATAAATCACCTCAGTAAAAAGAGATTCTTTCCCCGTCCATTCCTAGATAATATTTTTTGGTTGGCGTTTTCTAAAGAGGGTGGTCCAGCCCCATGATACCAAGCCATCAAGGCCGAACCATTTCCCGCTATTCGTGAACATCAGGGCCACAAGGGCCAGCATCTCGATGACGTTTTTATTCACATAGACGTAGTTCCCCTCGCTCATCGGTGAAACGGGAAGCCAAGGGAAGGCGGGGGTATTCAAGTAAGTATTCAGGAGGAAAAAGGCAGCCCCAAAGCAGGAAAGCCGAGTGAACAATCCAAACATGAGGGTAAGACCCACCACAAAAAGACCCCAGCGTGTGATTCGATCCATCCATTCCAATTTGGTGGTTTTTTCTTTAGCTGGAGGAGCGTACCCTTTGGCTAGGTCCCCAAGATTGATTCCCAGACTATTTTTGAAACCTTCCAGATGGCGATTCAGTTCAGCGATCAGGTTGTTGTTCAGGAATTTGAGGTCACCTTCTAGGTAATACTTTTCTGCCTCGAGTTCATTGATGAGCTTCGTATTGTT
>JAOAAA010000229.1 GCA_026419115.1 Gemmataceae bacterium | reverse complement strand
CTCAGGATACCCCTCGGCCATTTTCTTTTTCGCTTACGGGACTATCACCCACTATGGTCAGCTTTCCCAAAACTGTTCAGCTAAAGAATCCGGTCCTAAACAGGGTCCTACAACCCCGAGGAGACAAGTCTCCTCGGTTTGGACTGTTCCGCTTTCGCTCGCCGCTACTGACGGAGTCGATTTCTCTTTCTTTTCCTCCAGGTACTGAGATGTTTCAGTTCCCTGGGTTTGCACGGGAATCTTGGGATCAGTATTCGTTTGACAACTCCCCCAAGCTTTTCGCAGTCTACCACGCCCTTACGCCTTCGAGTGCCAAGGCATCCCCCACACGCCCTTACTAGCTTGGCCACACTTTTCTCATCCTCGACTCCCAAATGCTTCAGCACTTGGTCACCTTAGACTCCAAAAGTGAGTCAACCTAATCGGATGGTGCATTACTCCATCCATTGGTAACTTACACTTTTCGCTCTTTCTTCTTCTAAAGGCTCGTGTTGTTCAATCTTTTCAACTCGATCATCAGCATCTTGGCTCACTCTTGCAAATTCACCTCGATGCTTGATAATTGAGTCATCGTCTTGATGCAACTACAATATCAATTCACTCAATCCAGATTGTCAAAGATCCCAACTAGATCATTCATCTAGTTCGGTCCCCCTTGTGGACCTATCCAAACTCGACCAGAGCTTTTTGACCCTTAGCCTCGTTCGTGTTTCACATTATTTATTTCGACTGAAGGAGTTCAAAAATTTAACTTGTTTTTCTCAACAATTTAAATTCAAACTCAACATCATGAAACTTACTTTATGACTACTTCTTATTTTCGTCAACCCATCACAAAGATTTTTTCTTTTTTCTTTATTTCTGAGTTTGTTATCTCGATCAATCTCATTGATTTTTTTTCACTCGTGTTGATCGTGAGTTACTGATATACAGTTTTTCAAATTCCTGTCTAGTGCTTTTTATTATTTTTTTACTCACTTTTTCTTCAACACTTTGCTCGGAATTTCTCGATGCCTAACGCAACATATGAATCCTCAACATACGCAATTTCATGGATCAATCACACATTAATTTGCGCATAATTTCGCACGAAATCACAGAGAAATATATCATTATTTAACTGTTATATTTCTCTGCCTAGAGTGTTGAATCGTGATATTTATATCACACTCACTTTCCTTAATATCGATTTAGATTTCTCAATCACATTGTCAATAGAAGGAAGTGGAGGTGAAGGGATTTGAACCCATGACCCCCTGCGTGCAAAGCAGGTGCTCTCCCGCTGAGCTACACCCCCGAAGTAGTCATAACATTTCAAAGATCAAGCCGAGATAGTTCATCTACCGATTGCCTGTCTCGTCGGATATTTATTATCCGCTGTTGACTCAGCGCCAGACTCATCGTCTCGAAGTGGGCATAACTGGATTCGAACCAGTGACCTCAGCTTTATCAGAGCTGCGCTCTAGCCAACTGAGCTATATGCCCTTATTCATTTGAAGTTTGGGAAAACTTCCATTCGCATTCCGACTTTTGTTTGCCGATTCTTTTTGATTCCTTGTTTCCTTTCGGTATCATCAAACAAAAAGGCCAAACCATTTTTGGTTTGGCCCCTCGTGACGTTTGAATGGTCCGAAGAGCTAACTCGAGAAAATCAAAATCCGGCAAATAATCATCGGAACCACTCCAGTGTTGAATATCGTTAACGCCGATATCCTTAGCTACCGAGAAATGATAGCAATGCTTGGTTCGGTTGACAAGTAGTTTATGGCAAACTTTTCCGACATTGCCACACGACTTGCTTCACAAAACCCTTAATGACAAAGACTTAGAGAAACCCTCATGAATCAAAAAAATCTTTCTTCTTCTGCAGGAACTCGCTTACGAGAGGCGTGGAAAACCGATACCATTGCTCTTCCGGGGGTCTTTAATGCCTTGGCAGCGAAACTCGTGGAGCAGACCGGATTTCGGGCGTGTTACTTGTCGGGGGGGGCACTTTCTGCAGGATGTGGCGTGCCGGATGTTGGTTTGCTCACTCTTCAGGAATTTGTTGAGGAGGCTCGACGCATCACTCAGGCCACTTCGTTACCTTTGTTGTGCGATGCCGACACGGGTTTTGGCGAAGCATTGAATGTCGAGCGGACCGTATCCCTTTTCGAGCAGGCGGGGGCGGCTGGGATTCATTTAGAAGATCAGCTTTTTCCCAAACGCTGTGGCCATCTTTCTGGAAAAAGTCTGATCGAACCCGAACAGATGGTGGCCAAAATTCGGGCGGCTGTGGCGGCGAAACGGCACTCGGATTTTGTCATCATGGCACGGACCGATGCCCGCGGGGTCACTGATTTCCACGATGCGGTCACTCGGGCCAAAATGTATTTGGATGCCGGTGCCGATGCGATTTTTCCCGAAGCTCTGCAATCGGTCGAAGAATTTGCGGAATTTGCTCGCCAAGTGCCGGCCCCCCTTCTGGCTAACATGACGGAGTTCGGAAAATCCCCTTTACTCAGTGTGGAGGAACTTCGTCAGTTGGGTTACAAAATGGTTCTTTTTCCATTAACGGCGTTTCGGGTGGCCATGCAGGCGGCGGCTCGGACCTATCAACAACTTTTTGAGAAAGGAACCCAAAAAGATTCCCTCCCTTTGATGATGACCCGTGCGGAGTTGTACGATTTGTTAGGCTATTCTTCTTATGAGCAACGAGATCGGGTCTATTTCGGTAATGGTTGAAGAAAGATCAGAATGGATAAGATCGCTCACAAGGCACCGAATTAGAGCTGTAGAATTCGACTGCTGCCATTTCGGTAATGGCTGAGGAACGATGAGATCGTTCTAGCTCATTGCTTTACTGGCACCGGTCACCCAAGCATGAAGCAGTAACAGGGCCATCATTCCAGGGAGATAAATGATTGATGCCCGCAAAACACGTCGGGCCGATTCGGTATCTCGTTTATCCGAGAATTGCAGGGTGGTTGCTAAGAATCCGCAGCCAAGAAGGATCGCTCCGGAAGAATAAATCACATCCACCGAACCGGTGACCATAGGAACCAAGCTGGAAAGAATCAGCCCCAAGCACCAAAGGATCATGGCACGACTGGTGCGGCTTCCTGCAGGGTCCACACACGGAAGCATTCGGCAACCGGCCTGAGCATATTCCTCCCGATACATCCACGCAATGGCCATAAAGTGGGGCAGTTGCCAGCAGAACAACACGAGAAACAACGCAATCGCATCGACATCGGGCCAACCTTGTGCCGCACAAAACCCAATCACGGGAGGCATAGCGCCCGGAATCGCCCCGACGACGGTATTCCATGTGGTGCGGCGTTTCATTGGCGTGTAAATGGCCACATACAGCAGAAAGGTGAGAGCCGCCACCGCCGCTGCCTGCCAATACGGGATAAAAACCAGCATGTAGACGGTACCTAATCCGCCGAGAATCCAGCCGAAGAGCAAAACCTCGGTAGCGATCAAACGCCCTGCGGGAAGGGGGCGATTGGCGGTCCGGCGCATGAGTTTGTCCGAATCGCGTTCGATCCATTGATTGATGGCACTCGAACCAGCCGCCACGAGACCGGCCCCCAATATCGTGTGAAACAGGATCACCA
>JAOAAA010000228.1 GCA_026419115.1 Gemmataceae bacterium | reverse complement strand
GATTATCCCCAATAGTGTTCCGGGTAAACGACACATGGTGATTAAACATCCCGTGGGGGTAGTCGGTTCCATTGGCCCGTGGAACTTTCCCATGACCTTGCAAGCAAGGAAAATTGCACCGGCCCTCGCAGCCGGCTGCACCATTGTGGCCAAACCCGCCAGCCAAACACCGCTTTCGTTATTAAACTTGTTTGATTGCCTGATCGAAGCAGGTTTGCCCGAAGGGGTCGCGAATTTGATCATCGCCCCTGCTCGGGATGTGGGGAACGAATTTTTAGAGAATCGGGCCGTCCGCAAAATTAGCTTCACCGGTTCCACAGTGGTGGGCAAAGAACTCATGCGGGGAGCCGCCGGACAAGTGAAACGCCTCAGTCTCGAACTAGGGGGACATGCCCCTTTCTTAGTCTTCCCCGATGCTGATGTGGAAGCCGTAGCCAAAGCCGCCGTGGTCGGGAAATTCCGCAATAATGGGCAAGTGTGTATCTCGCCCAGTCGCTTCTTCGTTCATAAGGATGTCGAAAAGAAATTCGTCGAAATTGCCGTGGCTCAGGCCCAGAAACTGAAACTCGGTAATGGGCTGGAAGCCGGTGTCGATGTCGGCCCGATGTTTGAAGAAGGGGCCATGAAAAACACGATCGAACTCATTCAAGATGCCTCGGCCAAAGGAGCGAAAATTCTCACAGGGGGAGAACGCGCCACCGAATTCTCCAAAGGATACTTCTTCAAACCCACCGTATTAACCAACTTAAACGAGAGCTGCAAAGTCCTAGTCGAAGAACCGTTTGCCCCCGTTATGCCCATTCTCAGCTTCTCTACCACAGAAGAGGCCATCGCCGCTGCCAACAATACCGTTTTTGGTCTTGCTGCTTATGTTTTCACCAACGATCTTTCCTTAATGTGGAAGGTCGCCGAAGGAATCGAAGCTGGCATCATTGGCATGAACGATCCCGTTCCCGCGACCCCGCAATGTCCCTTCGGGGGGATGAAAGAATCGGGACTGGGGCGGGAATTGGCTCATGAAGGCCTCGAAGCCTATCTCGAAACCAAATACATCAGCATCCGTCTGAAGGATTGAACCTCCTCCCAGTATCCTATCCCCTTCATCCCCTCTATTCGTCGTGCCGAGGGAGATGTTACCGACTCGGAAAGATGGAACCTCATTCTCATCCCAGAATCCCCATCTTCTCTGCATTCTCAGGCGGGTGACCTTCGATTGTAAAACTCATCCAGAATCTTTGAAGTCAGCCAAGCGATTGCGACGAAATTATCAACTATTACGAAGATAACGACGATGCCACACGGCGACGTTTGGCACTTGTGAGAGGATCAGAGAGATGGGTCGTAAAATCATTCTCGGCTTGGTAGCACTGGTGAGCCTATGTCCTTCGATGGGTTGCATCCTGAATCGATATGATGGTGACCCGAACAAACGCCTCCGTAAACTCTTGAACGATTCCGAAGATTTGCGACAAGCCCAATTGGAAATCGAACGGTTCTGGTTTACGCAGCCCTCAACTATGACCTATGAGCGTGTCAACGGTGCCGTGGGTCCCTGATATTTCGCTGTGGGTCGGATGATCAGATGGTGAGTGAAAAAGATTGTTTCCCTTTGAAATGACGGGTTGATCTCACCCAAGGATTTTCTTTCATTCTCAAAATTCTTACCCCTGAAAATTCGCTTTGTCTCTTCATTCAAATTGATGAAGGCGATTATCGCACATCTCATATCCTATTCGTCTGAAAAACAGGCTTCGCCTCATCCAACTTATTGAGAAGCCGAGTATCACGCATCTCTCATCTGATCGCCCAGCTATTGTCTCTCATTCTATTCGATTGAAAAAATCCGATTCACCTATGATAATCATTTTCCAAGGAATAACATATCTGTGAACGATAACTCCCGAGACTTAGGAGGAACTCTCCATGTGGCAATTCAATCGGCGTGAATTCTTAGCGACCTCGGCAGGTGTTGCCTTAGGTGGAACGAGCCTAGCAGCAGATAAACCGAAGAAGTTAGTGATGTTGGCGGGCAGACCCAGTCACGGTCCCGGCGAGCATGAATTTAATGCCGGCACCATTCTGTTAAAAGAGTGTCTCGCGAAAATTCCTCAACTGGAGGTAACTATCCACAAAAACGGTTGGCCCGAAGATGTGAAAGCCTTTGATGGCGCCGATGGCATTTTGATCTATGCCGATGGAGGGGGGGGGCATCCCTTCGTGCAAGAAAAACGATTAGAGTTGATTGGGCAACTGGTCGCGAAAGGGGTCGGCCTCATGGCAGCGCATTTCGCAGTGGAAGTACCAAAAAATAAAGGGGCCGAAGAATTTCGGCAATGGATCGGCGGATGTTACGAGCATGAATGGTCGTGCAACCCGATGTGGGTGCCCGAATTCAAATCGTTTCCGGATCATCCGATTTGCCGAGGGGTAAAACCGTTCAAAATTCGCGACGAGTGGTATTTTAACATGCGCTTCCGGCCAGAAATGAAGGGGATCACTTCGATTCTGGCGGCTCCCCCCAGCGATGCCACTCGCGATGGCCCCTATGTTTATCCTCGGGGACCTTACAAACATATTCAAGAGGCCAAGGGCAAAACCGAAACGCTGATGTGGTGCGTCGAACCCGAAGGCGCCGGACGTGGAGTCGGTTTCACAGGTGGGCATTTTCACAAAAACTGGCTGGATGACAATTTCCGCAAAGTCGTCCTGAATGCCCTGCTGTGGATTTGCAAAATCGATGTTCCCAAAGAGGGAGTCGAATCGAAGGTGGATGAAGAAATGATCGCGAAAAACCTCGATCCGAAAGGCAAAAAATAATCCAATCCCTCTTGTGTCCAGTCGGTGATGAGCGGAACACGATTTTTCTATTTAGGAATGAAATCTGACTTTGAAACGAACTTTGGCGGGAAGTTTCGACGAGCTTTTGCTTAAAAAATCTTGGTTCACGAATCGGCTTTGGCTCCTTGTTGTCCTTCTGTCTTCGGGGGAACACGGAGAGCTTTTTCAACTGCTTCGAGCAACCGATCCATAGCAAACGGTTTGCGAATGTAATCGATAACCCCGAGATATTCTGCGTAGGCCTTATGCCGAGAACCTTCATTGGCGGTAATCATAATGATGGGAGGAGCTTCGGGCTTGCCCTTGAAATGCTCGAGAACAGGGTATCCTCCCATTCTTGGCATCATCATATCGAGAATAACCAGATCGGGCTTTTGGGCATAGATCACATCGCGAGCCTGATGCCCGTTGTTGGCCTGAATCACGTTAAAGCCCTGTTTTTCAAGCAACGCTTTCAAACCATCGATCAATTCTCGATCATCATCAACGAGCAAAATCGTTTTGGGTTGTGACATGGACTCCTCCCCAGCGCCCAACCAAAAAAGTTAGGTCTCTATTAGGTTAGCAGGCTTACAGAGATTGGACAAGAAAAGTCTTTCGGAATTGAGTCAATCGGCTTAGTCGTTAAGTCATTAAGCCCCACTAAATACTCGATATTTCTTCGATGGGATCGGAAGGATTGTGGCTCGACCACTCACCCGATACCTGTAGTTTTCAAATCTTATCTTTTTAATCTTAGGTAACGTCCATGGCAGAACAGACTTCGCAAAATCTGCAACGATTGCTAGACCATGTTGGTTCG
>JAOAAA010000227.1 GCA_026419115.1 Gemmataceae bacterium | reverse complement strand
CCAGACATCTTCGCGTTCGTTTGAACGACACCCTCACCGTGGGAGAACTTCAAGTCACCCCTTTGGCAGTGGAAAGAAAGCGTGTGAATGTTCTGATCACAGCAACCAAAGGGAAATCCAATACGGTGCCGATGGAAACAGTCCTGCTGCGAATGAAGGTCAAGAATATCTCACAAAGCACATGGTTTCACCCGAATGATCCGGCATTTTGGCGTGAGCCCAAACGAGGGGAATCGGTCTATACGGCCTTGTTGATTGATAAGACCCCGCATTATGGCCCGTTTCAATGGCCTTCTATAGTAAACTACACCATCGAAGGATACCCTAGCCAAGATGATAAACCCCTGCGTCCGGGTGAAGAGCGTGAAACCTTTGTTTGCACGGGTCCGAAAAGCGATACGATTCGTTCTCTAGAAGCCCATAAAGGAGAATTCCTTTGGCGTGTGCAACTCCGCCAAGGATTAGTGAGTTACACCGATCCCCAAGGGAGAACGGGTGAAATCTCTGCGACGACTGTCATTGGGGTCCCATTTACTGCGGACCAGATTCAACGAAACTGAAAACCTTGTGGGATGAAAAACCCTATGAGGGTGAAATCTCTGGGGAATGAAAACCGTTCGGGACAAAAAAACTGTGGACTGAAAAAACCTTTCTTTCCCCATTTAGCAAAAAAACTTTCCCGATAAATACAATGAAACGGGTACGGTTCTCTCCTGACCTGTACCAGTCAGATAATTTCTTGTTTCGAGGATTCTATGAAGTGGTGTTTCGGTTTGGTTGGCTTAGTGATCGGCGTGTTACCCGCTTGGGCGGACCTGTTCGATTATGTCAAAAAGGAAGATAAGGCCTACTCATGGAAATACAACGGCTCCAAAAACAGTGATGCGGGCACGGTGTACGAAATTTCCATGATCTCGCAAAAATGGCAAGGGATCGAATGGGATCACGAAATTCGTGTTTATGTTCCCAAAGGGGTCAAACCTGGTGCCTCGATGGCGATTTATAACACGGGGGGCAAACCCGATGCGATTAACTCGCTCATTGGCTTTGATCTGTCTCGTCGGGCACAAATCCCGATTGCCATCCTTTATGGAATTCCCAAACAACCTCTTTACGACGGCAAAAAAGAAGATGCCCTGATTGCAGAAACCTTTGTCCGCTACCTTAAAGATGGCGATGAAGATTGGCCCCTGCTTTTCCCAATGACCAAAAGCCTTGTTCGGGCCATGGACACCCTACAGGCTTTTAGCAAGCAAGAATGGAAGACGGAACTCAAAACCTTTGTCGTGACGGGGGCATCCAAACGAGGTTGGACCAGTTGGCTGACCGCTGCCAGCGATCCGCGCGTCAAGGCCGTCGCTCCGTTGGTGATTGATACCTTGAATTTCAAAGAACAGCTCCCCTATCAAATCAAGAGCTACGGCAAACCCAGTGAGATGATCCACGATTACACCGAACGAGGCCTTGTGCCGATTCCCAAAGATGGACGGGGCGAAAAACTCTGGTCGATGATCGATCCTTGGGTTTATCGTGATAAGCTCACCATGCCGAAATTGATCGTTAACGGGGCGAACGATCCCTATTGGACCTTGGATGCCCTGAACCTTTATTGGGATGACCTGAAAGGCGAAAAATCGGTTCTTTATGTTCCGAATGCCGGCCATGGTTTGGATCAGGTCTTAGAGGATGGCAAAAAAGATCGTTCCCGAGCGTTGAATACTATTGCTGCCTTTGCTCGCGCCCATGTTCTCGATGAAAAATTCCCCACCATGACATGGAAACACGATGACGCTGCCGACGGCAATTGCCGACTTTGCGTGAATGCAAACGGGAAACCGAAAGCCGTGCGGGTTTGGGTTGCCAATTCGGAAACCCGCGATTTCCGTAAATCGAAATGGGAAGAGAAGGCGGGCACGCTCGATAAAGATTCCTGCGAACTGTTCGTCGATAAACCCAAAAAGGGATGTCGCGCCTTCTTTGCGGAGGTGGACTTTGAAATCGGCGGTCTGACCTTCACCCAAAGTACGCAATTACGAATCGTCGAAGCTCAGAAGTAATTCGTTGATACCGACTCGTCGCCCAAACATCCACCTTATTTTTCTTCCTTGTGGGGAGCAAGCAGGGCCGCGAAATATCGAGCTAGTGCGTCTTTCCAGTCGGGAAGGATGGTCCCGACCTGTTGGCGGAATTTTTCGTTACTCAATACGGCATAGGCAGGTCGGCGGGCGGCTAAGCCGTATTCTGCCTGAGTCGTTTTCGAGGGATACCGCACGGGAAACCCGCTTTGTTCCGCAAGCCGACAGATTTCTTGGGCGCACTCCCAACGCGAACAGCTCCCCGAATTGGTCACATGAAAAATCCCCCGACTTTTCTGGAGAAGTAATGCCACAATTCCCCAAGCCAAGTCGGCGCAATAGGTAGGCGTGCCCATTTCATCGGTCACAACTTGAAAAGGTTTCGCCAAGCGATCGGGGTCTTGTGTGGTGGCGACCTCGAAGATGATCTTCGGAAAATTCTTGCCTTTGCCACCGGCTCCGTGTAAGCCGTAAAGCCCACACGTTCTGACAATCAGATGATGATCTGGGCAATAGCGTTGGGTATAAATTTCCCCCATCCTTTTACTCATCCCGTAAATCCCGATCGGCGAGGGAGGGTCCTGTTCGGTATAGGGAGTCTGTCGATTGGCTTCGCCCCCAAAAACATAATCGGTGCTGATTTGCACAAGGAGAATGTGGCGCGTGTGGCATTGTTCTGCGAGTGCTTTCACCCCCAAGGCATTCGTGGCAAAGGCAGCCTGTGGGTCTTTCTCAGCAAGGTCCACAAGGTTGTAGGCCGCACAATTCACCACCACATTAGGATTCGTGCGCTCCAGCACCGAACTGATCGAATCGGCTTGGGTGAGATCGGCTTCGGTACGGGTCAGTGGAACCACCGACCAATCTTTCGGGAAGGTTCGTAAAAGGTCTTGTCCGAGTTGCCCCTGAGAACCAAACAGCAGTATTTTCATAAGTCGCCAGTCAACCCTTGTGGAGAGAAATTACTCGATGATTGTATAGGCCAGCGCTGAAATATCCCACTTCCTCGCCCGATTTCTGGAACCCGTTGGGATAGCCCCTCGCCATTTTGCGAATAGGATGGAATCACCGAAGGAGAAACGTGAATGTCCTACCGATTATCAATTCCCTTACTTTGTGGTTTGTTCCTCTCGAAGGTGTTGTTGGCTCAGACGGTACCGGTCGAGAGAAAAAAGGTCGTCGAAGACAAAGTGACCGACGAGCTGGCCGATCTGGAAAAGCTCTACAAACACTTTCACGCAAACCCCGAGCTTTCGCTGCAAGAGGAAAAAACGGCGGCACGGCTAGCGGAAGAGATCAAGAAGCTCGGCTTTGAAGTGACCGAAAAGGTCGGCAAAACGGGTGTCGTCGGGGTCTTCAAAAATGGTGAAGGCCCCACCGTGTTGGTTCGCGCCGATATGGATGCCTTGCCGATTATCGAAAAGACGGGGCTACCCTATGCGAGTACAAAGATGGTTCGAGATCGTGCGGGGAAAGAAGTCGGCGTGATGCACGCTTGCGGGCACGATGTGCATATTACCTCGTGGGTGGGAACCGCTCGGGTGTTGACAGCAATGAAAGATCGTTGGCGGGGAACCCTTGTTTTTGTCGCCCAACCTGCTGAAGAGATTGGCCAAGGTGCCCGTC
>JAOAAA010000226.1:292-3725 GCA_026419115.1 Gemmataceae bacterium | reverse complement strand
GAAGCCCCTCACCCGAAGCTCCACGGGCAAAAAGGCACCTATTCTTGGTCGGGCTATGTGAAAATTCTTCAGGCGGGCAGCTACCAATTTGCTGCCACCCTTCGAGGTAAAGTGGTCGTTAAAATTGAGGGCAAAGAGGTTTTCGCGGCAGAATCACTTGCGGCGGAACCCGTGAAAAAACAAGGTCCTGCTGCCAACTTGGCTTCGGGCTTTCAAAAAATCGATGTGGTTTTCACTCGTCCCGAAGGACTGGCTCGTTTAGAGTTATTCTGGAAGGGAAAAAATCTGCCCGAAGAAACCCTTCCTTATCAAATTTTAGGGCATTTGCCCAAGGATCGACCGCAGCAACTGATGGAACATTTAACCCAAGAGCATGGTCGTTTCCTGTTTGAAGAACACTCCTGCGCCAAATGCCATAAACCCGAAGTGGCCAACCCGATGAGCCAAAGGTTAGTCGAACGGGCAGGCCCCAATCTTTCTAAGGTGGGCGCTCGGGTCAATCCGGCATGGTTGAAGGCATGGTTGGAAAACCCCAAGAAACTTCGACCCGCCACGAAAATGCCCTCTCTGTTCGATGCGTCCGATGCGGCGGGGCGTGAAGAAATTGCTGCCGTCACGGCGTACCTTTCGACCTTGGGAGGAACCTTTAAGCCCCAGCCGGTCGCGAAGAAAGATAATGCTTCTATCAATCGCGGCAAAAACCTGTTTCTCATGGTGGGTTGTGCGACCTGTCATCGCGATGCGCCGAAGGAAGCTCCCAAGTCCGAGACGATTTCTTTTGTCGGTTTGCTCGATGCTGAAGGAGCTAAATCGGCCTATCCTTTGAATCATTTGGGGAGCAAAATGTCGGCCAAATCGCTCTCCGAATTTTTACAGAACCCGTTGGCTTGGAATCCTTCGGGACGCATGCCCCATATGAATTTATCTTCAGCCGAGGCGGATGATCTGTCTCGATACCTGACCGAATCGACCACAAAAGAGATTCCTCAACAAGAACTCAAACCGACGCCAGAACAAATTGCCCTTGGGAAAAAACTCTTCCAAAGCAAAGGATGCGTCAATTGCCACGAAACGGGGGATAAATCGCTGCTGGCCTTATCCACAAAATCCTTGGAGGAGATTCGTAAATCGCCCGAGCAAGGTTGTGTGGAAGGCAAAAAAGGAGGCCCCAATTATTCATGGGGACCACTGGAAAAATCGGCTCTGACGCAGTTTTTGAAGGAAGGGTTAAACGGTGCGGGAAGCCTTTCTCAGGTGCATGCCACTCGTTTGGCCCTGAAACGATTCAATTGTTTGAATTGTCACCAACGCGATGGAGAAGGGGGCATTTCCACCGAATTGGCCGACGAAATGAAGAAGCTCGAAAAGGCCGAAAATGCCGACGATATTCGTCCCCCTCTTTTAACGGGAGTCGGCCATAAACTGAGAACAAGTTGGTTGAAACAAGTTTTGGTCAATTCTGGAAAAGCCCGTCCTTGGATGAGCTTGCGGATGCCCCAATTTGGTGAATCGAATGTGGGCTTTCTCGATCTCGCGTTGGCCCGATGCGAAGGGACCGACAGCGATGATACGATCCGAAAGGTCGAAATCACTCCAGAGAAAGTCGAAGCGGGGCGAAAGATCATCGGCAAAGGTGGTCTCGGATGTATCTCGTGCCACGATATTGCGGGCATTCCTAATACAGGCACCCGCGGCCCCGATCTGATGAGTACCCAACAACGGGTCCGGTACGAATGGTATCGCGCTTGGATGGAGGTGCCACAACGGATGGCGCCCGGAACACGTATGCCGCAGGTCTTTACCGATGGCAAATCGACCCTTGCCAGCGTGCTCGATGCCGATCCAGAAAAACAAGCCGAGGCCATGTGGGCTTACATGTCTTTGGGGACCGCTGCTAAACTTCCCGATGGCTTGGAACCCCCCAAGGGGTTAATCGTCAAGGTTACCGATCGACCCGAAATTCTGCGGACCTTTTTACCCGAAGCAGGTAATCGGGCGATTGCTGTCGGTTATCCGGGGGGGGTGAATATGGCCTTTGATGCCAATACCTGCCGCTTGACTATGGCTTGGTCGGGTTCGTTCCTTGATGTTTCGCCGGTGTGGAATAATCGCGGAGGCCAACCCGCGAAATTACTGGGGCCAAAGTTCTGGACTTCCCCCGCAGGAAATCCTTGGGCCATTAGTGGAAGTTCCACCCCACCCGATTTATCGAATCGGGGCAAAGACCCTGCTTTTGGTGTTCCTCTTGGCCAACTTGAATACTTTAGCGGTCGCAAGCGCGTTCATTTCGATGGCTACTCGTTAGATGAGAAAGGGCTACCAACCTTTGAATATCGCGTCGAGGGGGAAACCTCATCGGTGTTGAATGTGGTGGAAAAGCCGGAACCATTGAGTGGAGGTTTCTACGGAATCGCTCGCAAAATCAGTTTGAAAGAAGCCAGCGGCGAAGGTACTTGGTTTTTAACCACCGAGGGGAACGAACCCAAGGTTTATAACCTCACAGGGGAAGATCAAAAGATCGATTGGAAAACAACCAATAAAATAAAACCGGAAGATCACCTGATTTTGGTTCCTCTCGAAGCTGAGAAAACCTTGGTGATGCAAGCGAAGAATTTACCCGATTCAGCAGAGTGGGTCGTCACACCGAAGAAAACAGGGGGTTGGTCGATCTTCTTGCATTTCCCCGCCGGTAAAGAATTAAAGGCCGATTTCACCCTGAACCTGTGGAGCATCGGTCGGCCCGATCCGGCCATTGTCCGTAGTCTGGTCGGTGGTAGTAGATAGCCTACTTGAGCAGTGGTAGCAAATGGCCCTCACACCAGCCCCGATTCATTAAGATATTAGGGTTGCGTTTGGGGAAAGCCCCGATAGTGTGGGGAAAGTTTGATAATGTGTCGTTGGGAATAATTCATGGATATTGACGTCAAAAAAACTCCGGTGGTCGATGTTTACCATTTGCTCACAGGAATTGTGACTCCGCGGCCGATCGCATGGGTCACTACAATTGATCCTCAAGGGGTGGTCAATTTAGCCCCGTTCAGTTTTTTTAATACCTTTGGAGCGAATCCACCGGTAGTTGTTTTTTCACCCACATTGCGGCGAGATGGCTCGAAAAAAGATACCCTCTTGAATATCGAGACGAGCGGCGAATTTGTGGTGAATGCCTCGGTGGCCTCGTTGGCGGAAAAGGTCAATCTTAGCTCGAAAGAGATTCCGACCGGACAAAGTGAAATCGACCTGACTGGGTTACATACTACCCCTTCGCAATTCGTGAAACCTCCGCGAATCACGGAAAGTCCGGCTGCGCTGGAGTGTAAAGTTCTGCAAATCGTGAGCGTCGGACAAGGGCCTATCGCTGCCAATTTGGTGATCGGCGAAGTGTTGGCCATTCATATCGATGATCGCGTTCTGGACGAAAACAAACGGGTGGACC
>JAOAAA010000226.1:0-282 GCA_026419115.1 Gemmataceae bacterium | reverse complement strand
ACCTCGGACCTTTTCGAGTTGAAACGTCCCTAGTCTCTATTGGACGTTTCAAAGGGGTTTCGTGTTAGGTGTATTTCTCAGAATGCCGATTGTAGGCGGAAGATAAGATCAGCCGTGATGGGGAACCATCAGCCGTGATGGGAACCACTCTATAATCTTGGAACTTACTCGAACGAATTATGTGCGGGATTACACAGGGGAATCCGACACCTTGGTTTTCAAGCGAATCGATGTGACCTGCGGGTTACAGCGAAAGCGAATCGGCTCTTTTCCTGATAAGCC
>JAOAAA010000225.1 GCA_026419115.1 Gemmataceae bacterium | reverse complement strand
AAAATCGGCCCGAGAATTACTCGATAAGGTCATTCAAGCTCATGGAGGACTCGATTCACTTAAGAAGTTCAAGAACTTCCAAGTCGAAGCCGAAGGCTGGTCGGATATGGCCGGTAAAAAAATCAACTGCGCACGCACTTCGGTCTATTCCTATCCCGATCGGGTTCGACATCGCTGGGTCATGGAAACGCAACCCGATCCTCTAACGGTTGTTGCTGCGTTAAATGGTTCGACCGGTTGGCTGAAAGAAGGGAAAATGGCCCCGATGCCCTTCTCGGCAGACTTTCTGACTCAGTTGCAACTCGAAAATCAACTCGATTGGTACCCCTTCTTGTTTATCACGGAAGAGCCAAACATGAGCATCACTATTCGTTCCGTGCCCGATCTGAATGGAAAAAAAATGTTAGGGCTGGCGATTGCTCAAACAGGGCGCCCCGAGATTCAATTGCAAATCGATCCAGAAAGTTATCTGCTGCGAGCTGTGAATGTGGAAATGCTTGTGGCGTTTGTTCCCACCCAATACCAAATTATTTACAACGATTATAAATCGATCGTGGGGGCAAATCTTCCTCATCTGATTCAAGGGTTCCACAACAAGCAAGCGAAATTTGAATTGCGAGTGAAAGCTCTACGCCCCGTACAAGAAGTCGAATCCGACTTGTTCGATTCCTCGAAGCATTAAAAGGAATTAACCTAGCCGTCTGCCCAAGGCCCATCATTCTATCAAATCCACTTCGCCGACAAGACATTCTTGAGAAAGTTAGATCGTTATCGCGGGAGACGTATCCCCTAGAATTCGCCCAGAGAGTAGGATGGTCAACGGGAGTGAGCATCCTCGGGGATTGTGATTGCTACACCCCGTTTGAACTTAGTCTAAAATTGATAAAACACGAGTTCAATAAACTAGACGAGGCACATGGTTATAGTTTTTGTGGGCAAGTTATAAGTATGATGTAGTCCTCACGATTTGATATGGTAAAATGAGATCAATAGAAGGGATAACCATATGACTGCTATCACTATTATCTTGTCAGAGGAACGATTACAAAAACTCCAAGAGTTAGCCAAACTGTTTCAAGTGAGTCCAGAAGAGTTGGTTCGCTTCAGTGTCGAAGAGTTGCTTTCTCGTCCCGACAAAGAATTCCAAAAAGCGTTGGACTACGTTCTCCAGAAAAATTCGGAACTCTATCAAAGGTTAGCTTGATGCGGTATTTGACCCTGCGAGAGATATTGGAGATTTATCAGCATGTGATGCGGCATTCCGGCGGTTTTATGGGTATCCGTGACTTGGGGGCCTTGGATTCGGCCGTAGCTCAACCGCGTATGACTTTTGATGGTGAAGATCTTTATCCAACTCTTGTTGAGAAAGCGGTATCCCTTGGCTTTTCGCTCATTCTAAAACACCCTTTTATAGATGGTAACAAACGGGTCGCACATGCAACAATGGAGACATTCCTTTTGTTGAATGGATATGAGATTGAAGCAACTGTGGACGAGCAGGAACAGGTGATTCTTAGTATCGCATCAGGTAAGAGGAATCGTGATGAGGTTATTCAGTGGCTGAAAGTTCATATTAAACCACGAAGTTGATCTCAAGTTGTGTGTGGGCTAACAGCATTTCCAAAATTCATTATTTCTAGCCTCAACTTGCTTTCAAGTCTGATAATTGGTCTCAAAAATCCCAATAGGATGTTGGCAAAATTTTCTTGCAAGTCCTTTTATTGGTTTCTTTTCTATTCAAATCATGGTGAGATAATCACGCAACTGTACAAGAGAATTATCAGGAACGAATCACACAACCAGTATGAATTGATCTCCAAAAGTTTCTTGTGACATTATACCATTTCCCAAAATGAAAATCGTCGCAGAGGACGGGGGGAGCGCATAACATATCTGTTCGCCCTCTTGGGAGAAATCCATGCGAATTTGGACGTTACTCATGACCATACTTGGTGGTTCCATACTGTGGGCAGCAGAGCCTCGACCGATGAAGGTGAGCGATTTATTTTCTTTCAAACGTGTGGCCGATCCGCAAATCAGTCCCGATGGAACCAAAGTGGTATATCAGGTCACCACGGTGAACCTCGAAGAAAATAAAAGTATCACCAACCTTTATTTGGTCGATGTCGAAGGTAAGACACCACCAAGGCAGTTGACCACGTCAACGAAAAAAGAAAGTCACCCGCGTTGGTCTCCCGATGGCACGAAAATTTTGTTTGAATCGAACCGCTCGGGTTCGACACAACTTTGGGTGATCGATTTAGCGAACGGAGGCGAAGCCCGCCAGTTAACCCAAATGAGCACTGGAGCCGCGAACGGGATTTGGTCGCCCGATGGGAAGCATATTGCCTTTGTTTCGTCGGTGTATCCCGAATTTTCGGAGTTGCCCTTCGCAGAAAGCGATAAGAAAAACGCCGAAAAGCAAGCCGCGATCGACAAAGACCCCGTGAAGGCCAAGGTGTTTACCAAACTCTTTTACCGCCATTGGGCCGAATATACCGAAGATAAAAGGGGGCATCTCTTCGTGATCGATGCCGAGGGAAAAAATTGCCGGAACGTCACGCCCGGCGATCGCGATGCTTACCCCAATAGTTCGACCTTTAGTGTGGGGGACGATTTTACCTTTAGCCCCGATGGGAAACATCTGATCTTTGCGGCCGCCCCAGCCGAGGATGAGGCTTGGAGTACCGATTACAATTTGTGTCGAGTCTCTATCGATAATAAGTCAACCAAATGGGAAACGCTCACGGGGCAAAACAAAGCAGCCGATAATTCCCCCCGTTTCAGCCCCGATGGAAAAAAGCTCGCATGGCGGGCCCAGAAAAAACCCGGTTACGAAGCCGATAAATGGGATATTCTGGTGGCAGATTGCGATGAAAAAGGCACGATCCAAGGCAAAATCACCAACGTCACCGAAGCGATGGACCTTTCGGTAGGTGAGTTCATTTGGTACGGCGAAGGTCTTGCCTTTACGGCCGATCAAAAGGGTTCCACACCGATTTTCTACCTCCGCTTTCAAGCAGGGGCATGGAAAAAAGAATCGATCCTGCAACCGAAAGAAGGAGTGAATAGCGCACTTTCCACCACGAATTCAGTCAAAGGGGGGGGGGCAGCTCCGCTCGTTTTCTTGAACGCGAAGATGAATCAGCCCGCCGAAGTTTTCGCGGGTGAGGTGAATCTGAGTCGAGCCAATGCGGACTTGTTGAAGGAATTGGCACTGGGTCGGCCCGAGAGTCTTTCGGTACCTGTCGAAGGTCAAGTGAGCATGCAAATGTGGCTCTTGAAACCTCCGGGATTCGATCCCAACAAAAAATGGCCCGTTGTCTATCTGGTTCACGGGGGGCCACAAAGTGCTTGGGAAGATGCTTGGAGCTTCCGCTGGAATCCACAAGTGTGGGCCGCACGCGGTTACGTCATTGTGATGCCCAATCCCCGTGGTTCTACCGGTTTCGGCCAAAAATTCTGCGACGAAATCACGGGCGATTGGGGCGGGAAATGTTATCGTGATTTGGTGGCCGGTCTTGATGCCGTCGAAAAACTCCCCTATGTCGATAAAGATCGCCTTGCCGCTGCGGGGGCCAGCTTCGGCGGTTATATGATGAACTGGTTTGCTGTGAACGACATCTCGAAACGATTCAAAACCCTGATCACTCATTGTTCCGTTTGGAACTTCGATAGTATGTGGGGGACCACCGATGAACTTTGGTTCGATGAGTACGAACACGGTGGACTACCTTGGGA
>JAOAAA010000224.1 GCA_026419115.1 Gemmataceae bacterium | reverse complement strand
GTCTAATGTCTATACTAGCCATTATAAATGGGGGATTTGTTCCTATCCACAATTGCTTCTCGGTACCTTCTTTTATTATCTCTAACAAGTGTTCAGATATATTAGATCTCATGATTAACTATTGACATTTAGTATCGATTATTATTTATGAGTTATTGTCTTATAGTTGAAAATATTTTTTTATTATTCCTTCTATCTGTAAAGCACAAGATTCCCAACTATTTGGCTTAAACGTTTCTTGGATTAATTTTTCTCGATTCTTTCGGTAATCAGGGTCAAGGGCTTGGATGATTGCATTCACGATTGAATTTATATCATCCGGCTCGACATAATCTGCATATTCCTTTCCGACCTCGGGCATCGAGGACCGATTGCTGGTTATACACAGCTTCCCGTACACCATACTCTCTTCGACCGGCAATCCCCAACCCTCTTCAAACGATGGATACAACGTAAATAAACAATTCTCATATAACTCAGTCAGTTTATCATCCGAAACCTCTGTCATCACTTTGATTAAATCTCTCGTCTCGGGATCATGCTGCATGTGGTGGATAATCCCACCTGCTAACCACCCTGGTTTTCCCGCAATCACCAAATGAGGGGTCTTTTCATGTAGAAGTTTCCTCAATCTTTTCCAAGCAAGGTACATACCAAAATGATTCTTCCTCACTTCAATTGTTCCCACAGTTAGCACGTAGGGGGCCAATTCATTACTCATTAAATTTGATGAATCTAATTGTTTCGATTCTGTTATTTTGTTTGTTCTTTTTGCCAAATCCGATCCAAGCAGAATTGTTTCTACAGGACAGACGTTGATCTTAATTTCTAAGGCATATTTTGAAATATCAGATTTGACATAATTTGAAATCGCAAATATCAGGTCTGAATTTCTTAATTGCCATTCTGTTGCCGCAGTGAAATTTTCAACCGCTATTTCTTCAAAAAATTGAGGATTTCGGATGGGAATTAGATCATAGATCATAGTCACTAATCTAAATCCGATTTGTCGTTTATATTTTTCAATCGTTTCCATTAACCCTTCTACGGCCCATATTGCCCCCAAATCAATCACAACATCGTCGGCCATCAATGTTATTGGATAAAAATTTTTGCCAACAGTAATCTCGGGAGCCAATAATTTTCTCGATCGTCTTTCTTGTTTAATGGGTTTTGGTCTTAATGAATCTGGCCCGAACCATGCGTATTTCAATCCCTTTCGTAATTTATGTGGAATAAACCAATAACGACCTAAGGGGCCTTCGCCGAACCAATTTTTTCTTAACCATTGTCGCGTTTTGGATGGAATTAACTTTTTGAGAATTTTTTTGAGTTTCCCTTTTACTCTTGCTTTTATACCTAATTTAGGGCTTAGATTTTCTTCAGGTTTTTCTGGCTTTGCACTCTTCTCAACAAATAATTTACAGTAATCCTTGAGATATAGTGGATCGACCTCTAAAACTCCGTATTGTTCGTAAAACACACAAAATTTCGTGGAGAATTGGATGGGATTATGAAATAGGTTATCGATGATTTTATGGATCGTTCGTGGGATTCCGGTGATATATCCTTTTGGTAGGACCAATAGCACGCTTACGTTAATCCATACTGTTGTGGTTGATTGATCCTCGATTTTAGTGGAGTTTCGTCCTGCCTCCATCGTCGATTGTTCTCCCTTGTGTTGGTCCCCTTGGTCGGAATCCGCCTTGGTTAGGACGTTTTATATCAAAGAGTTCATATAGTCTCAAGGTTCGATTTGAAAAGTGTTTTTTCTTGTCTTTGTTACTTAATCTCGGAGATGTTCTTTGATTTATCTTTCTGCCCGATAGGCGGGGAAATAGCTTCGGCCCTGTTTCTTTTGTTGTTTTGTTAGCTCTTCATAAACCTCGGGGTTTGCGATGTGTTTGGCTAAATAGGCTGTGCGGGTTCCGGTTGACCATCCCCTCTTAAATCGAGTTAGTCCATCTTCTTTTTCGTTCACCCCTGCTCCGGCCCCGAGACAGACAACACGAGCTTCCTTTTGATAATCCTTGAAGGCATGCCAGAAAATTCCAAATGCGGCCGACTTCGAGTATCCCGTTTCGTTGTAGGCCGCCAGATGATAATACACCTGCTCTTCGTCATTCAGGAATAGGGCCATGCCCACCACTTCTGTTCCGAATTTTGCTTGATAGATATCAATATCGGGCAGTTGTAATTGCATCTCGAAAGCGAGGCGGCTGAATCGGGCTATCCCCATTATCTGATGTCTTTCGATGAGATGTTCATAGAGTTTGATCCATTCCTCCAGTACTGTGGGGCTATAGGCCACCTTCTCGATGTGCAGGGATTGGCTCGCCTTTTTGGCATTCCTTTTATGGTTCGGGGGAAGGGCTTGTTCCCAAGGTGTTTGCAAATCGACAATAAAATGTTGCTTAAAAGGAACCACCCCTATGTTAAACCCCAATTCGGTTGGTTGAAATTCGCTCAGGGGGTCCATCACTGCAACCACACTCACCACGCTTTCGTTGAGTTCTTCAAGGTCGTTTTTCAGCCCTGCCCAGTTTTGACATTTGAACAGGGGGTAGGGGGCACAACAATCTTCGTAAAACGACGCGGGAATGGGTCTTTTGAGGAGGTAACCTTTGGAGTTTGGCAGAAATATCGGGGTGCCAAATTCTTGGAGGGAGTAGGCATATTCTGAAGAGGAATATCCTCGTGCGTTTGTGGTGAGAGGAAAGGAGATGGTGAAGGTAGTTCCCTTTTGCGGAACGCTCTCAACCGAAATTGTTCCCTGAATTTCGTGCAACGCGGTCTGCACCACATGAAGGCCGACGCCTCGGCCCGAGATTTCCGTTATGCGGGATGAGGTAGAAAATCCGGCTTCAAAAAGCGTTTTTTTCAATGTTTCGATGGGGACATTGGGAGTCGGTATGAGAAATTTTTGGTAGGCGATCTCGGCGACTTTTTCCCACGAAATCCCCCCCCCATCATCCTGCAGTGTGATCGTCCAAGATGATGCCTCTTTAATCGCTTTGAGCCGAATGGTGCCGACATTCGATTTAGCTCGCCGCGTCCGCGTTTCGGCCCGTTCTATTCCGTGATCGATGGCATTGCGAATCAGGTGAGATAAAACTTCCGAAAGAATCTCGCGTTGTTTGTTCGTTAGGTTGAGTTCGGGCCAGTCGATCAGCAGGCGGGTGGGTTTGCCGACGGCATTCGACGTTTGTTGAACCACTCGTTGCAGTTGATCGAAGAAGGGATTCCCCACTGTGTTTTTGACATCGAGTGAAGGACGTTGAGAATCGAGCAGCAGCCCATGATAGCTCCCAAGGGCGGCAGCGAACTTGAATTCGACCATGGTGATGGTTTGATGATCGACAATCCCCACGGCAAGCGATTCCAGAACTTCCAAACCTTCGACCAAGAGGGGATAGTGTGGCAAAAGTTGTGTGGAGCCTTCAATCACCCGATCGAGTAAATCCTCCATGCGATGAGCAATTCGGGCGACACTCGAAAAGCCTGCCGTGGCGGCAGAACCTTTCAGAGTGTGGGTATGCCTTTGGGCCGCTCGAAGCAATTCGATGGAGTGAGGCGAAGTTTCAAGGGCCGGTATCACCTTGCTGAGGTTCCGGAGGCGACTCTCGGATTCTTGCAGAAAAATCCTGCGGACCTCATCGGGGACTTGTTCAGGTGCGAGTACTGGGGTATTGAAGGCAGAGGGGTGATGTTGCTCCCAAGGCAAGAGGACCTCGGCCGTTTCCGGTGTGATTAACGGCGGATCGAACGGAAAAAGGTGGTTGT
>JAOAAA010000223.1 GCA_026419115.1 Gemmataceae bacterium | reverse complement strand
GGCCCAAGGTCTTGAAGATGTACAAAACCAATTCGATGTTCATCTTCAGTTCAAATTCCACTTGCTCGGGAGTGACAAAAATATGGGCATCGTCCTGAGTGAACCCGCGAACCCGTGTGAGGCCCCCTAATTCACCGGATTGCTCAAAGCGATAGACAGTCCCAAATTCGGCTAATCGAACGGGCAGATCACGATAGGAGCGATTCTGGGCTTTATAAATTTGAATGTGGTGCGGGCAATTCATGGGTTTGAGCAGATACCCCTCTTGCTCGTGCATGTAACTGAGAATCGCTTTTTTCTTTTCTTCAACATTGTTGGCCTGTCGATATTCCAGCCACAGGCTACGAAGACCCAGAGATAATTGACCCCAAGGAAATTGTTTATTATCATCCTCACCCGAGGGGAACTCGCCCTGCGACATCGACTCGATGAGATTCAAAAATCCTTGTTCTCTCTCGACCGAAAGATGATTTTTTTCTAACAAGTTCAGCCAAACATCAATCGTTTGGCTCACGGGATTCATGAAGAGGGGGGGATATTGGGCATCTCGATAATAAGGGAAATGCCCGCTGGTGCGATAGAGGTCGAGTTTCCCAATATGCGGGGTATAGACAGGAGAATAACCCCGTTTCAATAATTCCTCTTTGATGAAACTTTCTAAGATCGATCGAATCGTAGCTCCTTTGGGCATCCAAAGGATCAATCCTTGGCCTGCATCTTGGCTAATGGTGAACAGTCTCAGATTTTTTCCGAGAACTCGGTGATCGCGTTTTTTGGCTTCTTCGAGTTGTTGTAGGTAAGCATCGAGGTCTTTCTGGGAGAAGAAAGCGGTCGCATAAAGCCGTTGGAGTTGTTTGCGGGAACTATCGTTTTTCCAATAGGCACCGGCGATGTTCAGGAGCTTGAAGGCACCCACTTTTCCGGCATGAGGGATATGAGGCCCACGACATAGATCGATAAACTCCCCTTGGCGATAGAAACTGACGGTTCCGTATTTCCCTAATTCATCGTCGATATGTTCGACTTTGTAACCTTGCCCCATCTCCTGACAGAGGGCACGGCCTTCTTCCACCGATCGTTCAAATCGCTCGAAAGGCTCGGCGGCTTGAACAATCTTTTTCATCTCGGCTTCAATACGGGGAAAATCGCTTTCTGTAATTGGAGTGGGAGAATCGATGTCGTAATAAAATCGATTAGCCAGAGCGGGACCAAAAGCTAATTGGGCGCCCGGAAAAAGTCGGAGAATAGCCCGAGCCATGATGTGGGCACAGGAATGTCTTAGGACACCTAAACTTTCGGGGTCTTTCTCGGTGAGAATTTGGAAACTCGACTCGGAAGGATCACTGGGTAATTCTCGATCCAAATCAACAATTTCGCCGTTCACTTTCGCAGCAATCGCAGCTTGGGCCAGTCGCTTACCAATCGACTCCGCCACCTCACGAGCGCGAGTGCCTTTTGCCACCTGACGGGTCGATCCATCAGGTAAACGCAATGTAATCATAAAATGCATCCTGTAAATACTGTGGTAAGTTAGCACCCCTACAAATGGATGGTTAACCAAACCACAAAGATAACCAAATTATACAAAAATTCGCCGATGATCCTGAAAAGCTCTGATGAACGAGCTTCGATTCTGAGACGATCTTTGGATCACTGACCTTCTTTGAATCACCCGCGATTTATTTTCTTGCATGATACTTGAGTCGCCGATGATGTTCGTTTCCTCCATGATGCTTGAATCACTGACGATGTTCGTTTTTTTCAGTCTTTAAGCATTATGAAGTCAAGCAAAACTCTATCTGACCAGTATGCCAGACCTTCACGGCAAGATAGGTAGGTAGTGAAACGGGTGCAGAACGAATGGGATTCGGTTCAAGTGTGTACAAGTGTGACAAGATACATAATCGAGTTACAATTACCTCACTTACCTATCTTAACGTCTTGGGTTGTTCGAGATGGAAAGAAATTGGTGTAGCCAAGATTCGCTAAACTCGCTATACCTCTTCCATCTTTAGGAGTGTAAGTACATGGCGAAAACTGCCTTAATTACTGGAATTACGGGTCAGGATGGAAGTTACCTCGCGGAATTTTTACTCGAGAAAGGGTATCAGGTTCATGGAGTGGTCCGTCGATCGAGTCTGGAAAATTTCGAGCGAATCGATCATCTCCGTTCTAAAATCACACTCCATCAGGCAGACTTACTCGATCAACTTTCGATTATCGATGTTCTCAAGCAAACCGATCCCGACGAGGTTTATAACCTCGCTGCGATGAGTTTTGTTCCCTTGAGTTGGAAACAACCCGTATTAACAAGTGAATTTACAGCTATTGGGGTCACACGGGTACTGGATGCGATTCGGCTGTTGAATCCGAAAAAGATTCGGTTTTATCAGGCCTCTTCTTCAGAAATGTTTGGCAAAGTCCAAGAAACGCCTCAAAAGGAAACCACCCCTTTTTATCCAAGAAGCCCCTATGGTGTAGCAAAAGTTTACGGTCATTGGATCACCGTGAATTATCGAGAAAGCTACGACATGTTCTGCGTGTCGGGAATCCTATTTAATCACGAAAGCCCCCGACGGGGAATCGAATTCGTGACGCGAAAAGTGTCTAACGGTGTGGCTCGCATTAAACTGGGGCTTCAGAATGAATTGCGCATGGGCAATCTCGATGCCAAACGGGATTGGGGTTTTGCTGGGGATTATATCGAAGCCATGTGGCTGATGCTTCAACAAGATACCCCCGATGATTATGTGATTGCAACCGGTGAAACCCACACTGTGAAAGAGTTAATCGAAATCGCTTTTGATCATGTGGGGTTAGATTGGAAGAAATATGTAGTTCAAGACCCTGCCTTTATGCGTCCCGCTGAAGTCGATCTTCTTTTGGGCGATCCAACAAAAGCGAAAAAGAAACTGGGCTGGCAGCCGAAAGTCAGTTTCCCACAATTAGTGAAGATGATGGTCGATTCGGACATTCAGCGTAACTCGCAGAATCGGGGGTAATACCGAAGATGCGTTGCTTGGTGACTGGTTCTACGGGTTTTGTCGGCTCCCACCTTATTAGCACCCTACAAAATCAGGGCTATGAGGTTTTTGGGACGGGTCGCCGAAAGATTGTTTGTCATTATCCCTACTTGGCGGCAGAACTCACCAATCACCATGAGTTTAAAGCACTTCTCGAATGGTCTCGGCCTGAGTGGATTTTTCATGTGGCAGGGCAACCGAATCCAGCGGTTTCCTTTCGAGATCCCCACGCAACATGGGCAACGAATTTTAGTGCCACTCAAATCCTATTCGACTTGGTTTGGGAGATGAAATTATCTTGTAGAATTCTCTACTTATCTACTGGTTTGGTCTACGGGGATGCCAACAACACGGGGCTACCTTTTGATGAATCGGACCCCTTGATGCCTGCGAGTCCTTATGCATCTAGTAAAGCAGCCGCAGAAATGCTGGCCTACCAATCAACTCGTTTTCCGGGATTAGATGTGGTTCGTGTTCGGCCGTTCAATCAAATCGGACCGAATCAATCCACGGATTATGCCATTCCCAATTTTGCACGGCAAATTGCTGCCATTAAAAAAGGGGCGCAACCCCCAATCCTCAGGACTGGGAATCTCAATAGTATCCGAGATTTTACCGATGTTCGCGATATGTGCGAGGCATATATCAAATTGTTGAAATTCGGAAAAACGGGAGAGGTCTACAACGCGGCTTCGGGACAAACCTATTTGATGCGAGATATTCTCCATCGGTTGATTAATATGGCACAAATTCTGGTCGAGATTGTTGAGACGGTGGAC
>JAOAAA010000222.1 GCA_026419115.1 Gemmataceae bacterium | reverse complement strand
CCCCGAGATCGCGGCCTTGACTCCCCGAGGCAAGGGGCGTTTCGACCGCTCGGAGAACGGTAAGAAAGTCGGTGTGGCCAAGTACCACAGCGAACGGGCCGGCGGAGTTTCGTTCTCTTTCGGCAGCGGCCAATCTTGTGCATCGACCACATGAGCCACAACACAGCGTCCCTCGCCACCGAAGGGGATCGGGGTACCATTCAAAGCCGATTTGCAATCGAATGTGCCCCCCGCACCGGGTAGCATTTCTGCATACAGACACACCGAATAGCCTGCCCAGTTTTTGTCCTGAGAGTCCTTGATCTTCGGATTCAACGACAGCAGCCGGATTCCGTAAATGCCGCCCTCTTTGGTAGCCAGACTTTCGGAATCGATCTGGATTCCTGTTCGGGTATCGTTACTGGTCAATGATCCCCGATCGATCGTTTGGTTCGGATCGATGGTTCCCTCGTTCAACAGCTTTTTGATTCCTTGCAAGGTGAACAGGGGCAATTTTCCTTTGGGGTCGGGTGCTTTCTTGTCTTTCCAGATCAAGGGCAATAACCCGTCGGGGTCGTTCCAACCGGGCAAAGGTTTCGTTGTGGGGATACGTCGAACGAAATTTTTCTCCTCACTGGACGTTTTCTCCTTATCAATCCCCAGAATTGCGGGCGGTTCCAATAACGGAATCACTTCCTTTTCGGTATTCTGGTTGTCTCGTTTGACCAAAGCGAGAAACGGTCCGCGAAACTTCGCTTCGGTAATGGCCTTGTCCCCTTTCTCCAAAATGGTCCGCAGATTCGCGTTGGGATTGTCCTTAAAGAATTTACTCGCACCGAGTAAGGTGGTGCGCAAGGCCCCCGCCAAGGTCTGAGGATTGGGCAACCCGCCGACCACACGATTACTCGCATCGAAAGGCCGACCATCGCGGAAGAAAAGCGTATCGATGGCATCGAGCCGTAAACCTATCCATTGTTCCGACATTAGTCTCTCCCCCGTGCTAAGAACGATGCCGATTGACATAATCGCACAAATCCTTCAAGGATTCGGCTGCTTGACCAACCTCGTGTATTTTGCATCTCATTCCTATACGCATCAAAAAATCCTGATATGACATTTTTGAATTCTTCTTTCGAGATCGAGCCATATTCCCCTCGATTCACCAAACGAAGAATTTCGTCCCGAGCAATCTCCAAACATAATCCTTCTAAAACGGGTAACTCTTCTCGGAGCTTGTAAGCCCAACGATCGGTGGCACCGGCAATGAATTTTTGAAGGAGTTGCTCCAAATACTCGGTTTGCTGCCAACCGAGGACAACATTAGCATGTTCGCCAGATCGTTTGCAAATCGCGATGGCAATGGCATCCTTCTTCGAGGGGTCCTTCGTACCTTTGCTAATGTCTTTTGCGGCCCGTTCGGCAAGCCGGACCTGTTCGAGGGCATATCGCAGGTCTTCCTTGTAATGCACTACGGCAATCCCCCCAGAGAGAGAGGCCCCCGTGATCTGCTCGCCAAAGGCTTGTCGAATTTCTTGGGCGCAGGCCACGACCTGTGTGGTGGGCAGAAACGCCAAAACATCGTCTCCCCCTGAATAGATCAATTCGCCGTTGTGTTTCTTCTCAACGATCTGTTGCACTTTGTCGCCAAACCTTGTCAATCGCTTGGTGATTTCTTGAAAGCGAGCCAGTCCGTTACCGAATTGTGTTCCCGTGTCTCCTTGGAAGACCTTGCCCATGTTATCGCCATCGAGCATCAACAGGGCGTAATAGGTAGGCGGTTTCCCTTGGATTTTCTTTTTTTGTTGAATGAGTGACCAAACTTCGTCGGGGCAGGCGGGATCGTCCATTCTTTCCGGATCGGCTTTTGCATTGGTGTTGGCTCTCCCATTGGGATTGACCCAATGCAACCACTGACCGTTCCATTCGTTGTACTCGTAACGAATTTTTTCCGGATTCAGTCGAGACGAACTTGAAGTTCCCTTGGAAGCAGAAGTTTCGAGCCATTCCGAAGCCGCCATCGTTGCGGTATCGGTAAAGCGCAATTCTTTCACCGCTAGCCCTAGTTTCTCGCTCCAGTAGACCGGCCAAGCAAAGCGCTTGATGAGAGCAATCGCACAGAATTTATCGTTCTCTTGTAAACGGGTCCCTTTGATTCCGTCCCAATCGGATGTGACACTTTTCCAGAAGGCACGAGATTCCCCAAAATTCGGTGGCCCCATTTGCTCGTAAGTTCCGAACAAGCTGCACTTGACTGGGAAACGCCCTTCCTCACTCTGTGGCCAATAATTCGGCACATGGCGAACCGAACGGCTCATATCGAGCAAGGCCCCGATTAGGTTCCACTGCCGACCAAACAATTTGTCCTCGTCGGTCTGTTGGGAATCGTCTTCGGGAATACCGAATTCATTCATGCGTTCATAGGTGGCCTCGGCCAAGGGCAAAACGACCACAGTAAATTCAAAATAACTCTCGACTTGAGCTTTCCAGAATTCGGCCCATTTGAGATCGTGTTTGCGGAATTTTTGATCTAATGCTGCCTGAACGGCTTGGGCGATGTTCTGCCATTCGCTACGGACCGATTGCAGAACGGCCCGACGTAATCCTTCGGCGTTTTCTGCAGGCACCATCGCAGCGAACGTATGCGGCAAGGAAGGAAGCGTGGCATTTTTACCTTTTTTTTCTCCCGTGATTACTGCTCTGAGCAAGCTCCCTTCGCTCAACGAAGTATCGGGAGTAATGAACTTCACGTTCTCAGCTTGAATGAGGGGTTTCATGGCATGGGCGGCCAACCACGAAAGGAGATAACTCCCGCTCCAAAGATCACGCATTGTCCGAGCCGATTCAATAAATGGTTGCACCGGACCCAATTTGAAAGACAAAATCGCAGATGTCATAAATAAAGGCTCCCTCTCCTAGTCACTCATTGGGGTACAATCGGAATCGATTCGTTATGACAGAAAATTCCCACAATTTTTCCTTGGACGGGATAAACTTGTTTTTTTTACCTGTCGAATCGTGGATTCTCATCAGGAGATTTCTCGATGTAAGCGTTATATGAAAGAATCGGTTGCAAACCGTTTCCTCTCGGAATTGGAGAAACTAGCATGGGTCCCCAATTAGTACAAGGTTCGTAGAATACCCCCCAAAGTATTTTGTGCGGGTGACCTTCAACCGATCGGATCGACGAAGAGAAACTTCCGCTATTCAAATTGTGAATGAGATTAGCCCAAGCGGTGATTTCGACGAAGAGAAACTTCGGCTACTCAAATGGCAGGTAGGAGGATCCGTCGGGAAAGATCGGTGGAATCGAAGTCGCTCACTCATCCAAGGTTTTCGTGAGATTGAATCAATATGAATCGAGAGATTCGTCGGGCCTTAATCAGCGTCTCGGATAAGACAGGGTTAATAGAACTGGTCAAAGTGCTGGTTCAATTTCGGGTAGAACTCATCTCGACAGGAGGGACCCGCAAATTCCTAACCGAAGCCGGTTTTGCCGTGAAAGATGTTTCCGAGGTCACGGGTTTTCCCGAAATTCTCGATGGTCGTGTGAAAACATTGCATCCGAAAATTCATGGGGGGTTACTCGCCCGACGAGACCTTCCGCTTCATATGGATACCATTTCTCGACACCAAATCGAACCGATTGATTTGGTCGTATGCAATTTGTATCCCTTCGAGGAAACCGTAGCTAAACCTCATGTCGAAGATCATGAAGTGATTGAGAATATCGATATTGGTGGTCCCTCGATGCTTCGTTCTGCTGCCAAGAATTTCGATGCAGTCGCGGTCATTACCCATCCCAACCAATATGCCTCGATAATTCAAGAATTAACGAATAACGGCGGGGCACTTTCCTTGGCTACCCGTCGGGAAC
>JAOAAA010000221.1 GCA_026419115.1 Gemmataceae bacterium | reverse complement strand
GTTCCACTTTCCCCACGAAGTAAAACCACAGCATCGGAAGCGGCCGCTCGGGCGGCGGTTTGCAAAAATGTCGCATACACAGGGCTACAGGTCTCGAAGCTGCTCTCACCTTCGGTTTCGTCCAATCGCTCTTGTAATTCGCTGAGTTGCCGACGCAATAACCCTGCGGTAACCACACGTCGGGCTGCATTTCGGACTTGATCGGGGGTGAACGGTTTGGGCAAATAATCGACCGCCCCTGCTTTCATCGCTTCCACCGCCGATTCGTAGGTAGCAAAAGCGGTTATTACAATAATGCCGGCATCCGGTTGACGACGCAACAGTTCTGGGAGGAGGTTCAAGCCCGAATCCGAACCGAGCCACAGATCGAGAAAAATCACATCAAATCGAGAGCGTTCCAAGGCATCCAATGCGCCCACTGCGGTGCCGACCTGTTGAACTCGGGCTTTATCCACCTCCAGACAAAGTCGGATGGATTGCCGAATCGCAGGGTCATCATCAATCACTAATACACTAAAAGGTAACTCAGCGGTTATCGTCCCCATTCTTCCCTCGGAATGATTGTGGCGTTCCCATTACCCCCTCTTCACGAAATTGGAATCCCCATTATTGCTTACTCAATGAATTGGGCATTCCGATTGTTCCTTGTGAACGATTGTGTCAATTTGGCATCCGATAGGGATATTCCACTCTATCCATTCTTGACCGTCATCGGTTTTTAGCAAGATGGAATTTGCTAACGATCTTTTGAGAAATGAACACGCCGTTGCTGCCAAGTTCCGGCCGGATTCATTTTCTTTTTTCCGACCCAATTCATTTTCTTTTTTCCGACCGATCGATTCTTGCTTGGAAACCGGACTTTTTCCTTCCCAATGTCTATACTAAATCTGTAAGTTAGCCTTGAGAGACCTACCGAATTATGATTCACATTCCTGCTTTACGTTTAGGCAAGCCCTATGTCAGTTCTGATAAGGCGACCTTAGTGCATCACGTCACGGGGGAACCTGTTGCCGAGGTCAGTCAGCTGACCAGTGTGGCCATTGGTCGCGATCTTTACAAAATGGAACTGGCAAAAAAAGAATTATCAGCCATTCCAGTGCGTGACCTTTTTGAGATGTACAAAAAGGCCGCCGACTACTTTGCCAATGGCACGCTTCCCGTAGGGGATCAAGAACAAACTTTTGATGACTACATTCGCTGTTTGTCGGCTACGACCGGTTCTCCGATGGTTTTTTGCCGTCGCAATGCCGCCAAGGTCGAGTATGTCCTACGGAATGTGGAAGAAGTGCTCGGGGGGCTGACACGCGGGCTGGATTTGACCGTGTTGGATACCGGTTACAAAGTCCAAAACGGGCGGATGGCCGCCTTTTATCCAACGACAAATGCCTTCGGGGCTATTCTGCCAAGTAATTCGCCGGGGGTTCATTCGCTGTGGGTGCCAGCCATTGCCCTGAAAACTCCGCTGGTTCTCAAACCGGGCCGCGAAGAACCTTGGACCCCATTCCGAGTGCTTCAGGCCTTCCTCAAGGCAGGGATACCTGCCAGTGCGTTGAACTTTTTCCCGACCGATCACGGAGGGGCTGCAGATATTCTCCGCTTAACCGGTCGATCAATGCTCTTTGGCGATGCTCGCACGACGGACCCCTACAAGAACGATCATCGGGTGGAATTGCACGGACCCGGTTTCTCCAAGATTCTCATCGGAGACGACTACGCCGATCGCTACGAAGAATTTTTGGATGAAATTGTCGAATGTATCGCAGCCAACGGGGGCCGTTCGTGTATCAACGTCTCGGCCGTGTGGACTCCGCGTAACGGCCAAGCCCTTGCCGAAGCGATTGCCAAACGCCTTGCTAAGGTTGAAGCCAAGCCGTGGGATGATCCGAACGCTCAATTGGCCGCCTTTGCGAATCCCGCCGTGGCCGAGGCTCTTTCGGGTATGGTTGATGAAGGCCTAAAAACCCCCGGCGCCGAAGATTTGACCGAAAAATTCCGCGGCTCGCCTCGTTTGGTTCGTCAAGGCCGTTGTGCTTGGGTCCTCCCGACGATTGTGAAAGTGAATTCACCGGATCACCCCTTGGCCAACAAAGAATATCTTTTCCCCTATGCCAGTGTGGTTGAATGTCCCCAAGATGATATGCTAAAACAAATCGGGCCAACGTTGGCTGCCATGGTGTTGACGGACAATCCGGAATGGATTGCCTCGATCCATGCTTGTCCGTTGATCGAGCGACTCAACATTGGTCCTGCACCAACGACCCGGCTGACTTGGGATCAACCGCATGAAGGCAACCTCTTCACGCATCTTTACCGTCAACGAGCATTTCAACAGGCAACAGGCCGTGCCGCTACCTCCGTTTGATTTTACTCCTTTGAATCGGGTGGTTTGTGGTCCGGGAACGCTAGCCAGACTGGGTGAACTCACCAAAGAACTGGGAGGCAACCGAGTTCTGCTCGTTACCGATCGGGGCTTGCTTCATGCAGGGCACCCACAACGGGCCGAAAAAGCCCTTCGCGATGCGGGGCTCGAAGTTTTCATTTACGATGAAACCCACGAAAACCCCAGTTCCAAAGAGGTCGCCGAAGCCACCTTGTTTGCGAAACAAAAACAGATCGATTTTATTGTGGCCGTGGGTGGCGGAAGCTCTATGGATTGCGCCAAAGGGATCAATTTTATTTACACCAATGGCGGTACCATGGCCGATTATAAAGGTTTCGGAAAAGCCACCAAGCCGATGCTCCCTTCAATTGGTGTGCCCACCACCGCAGGAACAGGTTCGGAAGCCCAGAGTTACGCGCTGATCTCGGATGAGAAAACCCATTTGAAAATGGCCTGTGGTGATAAAAAGGTGGCCTTTCGGATCGCTATTCTCGATCCGGAATTGACGTTATCGCAACCCCATTTTGTGACGTCGGTCACGGCGATTGATGCCATTGCTCACGCCATCGAAAGTTACGTCTGCACGAAACGAAATCCCGTTTCTGCGATGTATTCGCTTACGGCCTGGCACTATTTAGAACCGAATCTGCCAATAGTTCTACAGGACCCCTCGAATTTACCCGCCCGCCAGGCCATGCAAGTGGGTTCGCATTTTGCAGGGGTCGCTATCGAAAATGCCATGTTGGGCATTACTCACTCGTGTGCTAATCCACTCACGGCCCATTATGGCATTACTCACGGCACCGCGATTGGTATTCTGCTTCCTCATGTGATTCGCTTCAATGAAAGTGCCACCCCATTATATGCCGATTTAGCCCGCTCCTTGAAACCGATACGGGGTGAATCACCGGGCGAAACTTTGGCCCGAAAAATTACCGAACTGGTGCAAATGACCGGTCAACCGACCCGACTGCGCGAGTTGGAAGTTTCCGAAAGTATCCTTCCATTGTTAGCATTGGAAGCCAGCGAACAATGGACGGCCAAGTTTAATCCCCGACCGGTCACCGAAGGGGATTTACTCACGGTCTATCAAGCCGCATGGTAACCCATCAAGTCCATGAGAAAGCAAACAGCTCGACAAACAAAAGCGGCAACTGCTCAAATTCAAGCCAACGCAAGCCAACGAACGGAATTGCAGTCGCAGTAGATTACGACGAGCTTTCGGCAGGTCCGGCAACTGCTCAAATTCAAGCCAACGAACGGAATCGATAGAGTTCCGTAAGGCGGTAACCGGTATATCTGCCGAGAAGAAATTGCCCTGCCAAGACAACTCCGATCGCTTCCGGTCCTTCAAGAAATTGCTTTCGTAGAGTTTCCCAACTGATCAGTAGGGTAATCGCCCCTGCAAGGGCCACCGTGTGAAATAAGGTCCAAAAGCTGCTGCGCATCCCTTCCTCTTCTTCCATCAACCAAAAGCGTTCGATCATTCCGGTCAAGATCACTAAAGGAAACAAGCGAAAATAGCCAGAAGCCGGTGTGCCCATTTGATGAGAAACGAAGATC
>JAOAAA010000220.1 GCA_026419115.1 Gemmataceae bacterium | reverse complement strand
GGTTCGGGGAATGGGTGTTTCTCCCTTGCAGGGGCCCAAGCTCGCGGAAATTCTCGTGCAGCAAGGAAAGTTGACTTCGATCTCGCAAGGGAATCGTACCTTGTTGATTGCCAGCGATCGACTGGAAATTATAGAAGGACGCATTCTGGAAATCCTGCAGAAACTGCACACCGAAAAACCCTTGCTGATGGCTCATGATCGTCAAGCGGTTTTGGCTCAGCTCTCTTATGTCAAAAACGAAGAGTTACTCCAGAAACTCCTCGAGAACCTAATTCAGAAAAAACAGATCGTAGTTCACGGACGAGGGATAGCTCGGCGGGATTTCAAACCCAAACTTTCCATCAACCAAATCAAGTTAAAAGATCAAGTGGTCGAAGCCCATCTGAAAGCGGGGTTCCAGCCCCCCGAACCGAGTACCTTTGGCCCCAAGGCCTCGGGAAATACGGCCCTGCTGATGGAAATTTTCGAGGTGGCCTGTGCAGAAGGTTTACTGGTCAAAATCAGCGATACCATCTATTTACACGCCGAGCATGTGGCAGAAATGCAATCGCGCTTGACCCAAAAAATGGCCGAGCAACCAGCGCTGACCGTTGCTGAAATTCGCGACCTTTTAGGAACCACCCGAAAATATGCCGTTCCCATTTGTGAATATCTCGATCGGGTGGGAATCACCCGAAGAGAAGGCGATTACAGGTATCTGGCAAAGCCTATCCCTCCCTCGGCTGTTTAGATGATGGTCAAAAAGGTTCCGAGAAACCTTGGTAAATGATGTTTCTTTGCAAACATCAAAACGTTGAACAAAAGACCAAAATTTCCCTTAGCGACATCCCTGAAAAAAACTCAAAAATCGTTAGAGGGGAATCATTTTCGTTGAGTTGGCTTCTTCCTTTTGGTATCATGCTGTTCATACCCACCGGCACACTTTCTGGGTGTCCCTTATGCGATTCGCGATCATTCTCTCTCTCGTGATCTGGACTATTCGATGGGCAGAAGCTGCCGCCCCGATCGATTTCGATAAACAAGTGGCACCGATTCTGATTCATCGCTGTTTGGATTGCCATCTTGGTGAAGATGCTAAAGGAGGCTTGGACCTTTCCACGTTAAAAGGAAGTTTGGCAGGAGGCGATACCGCCGCAGCTGTGGTCCCCAACAAACCCGAACAAAGTTTATTGTGGCGTAAGATTAAGAATGACCGTATGCCACCGAAAAAACCCCTTCCCGAGGCCGAGAAGCAAATCCTCAAAGCGTGGCTGGAACAAGGTGCGAAATGGGGCACCGATCCGATTGATCCTTTTGCCATCACCACCGAGCATCGGGCCGGACGGGATTGGTGGGCACTGCAACCGGTGAAGCGTCCTTCGATTCCCAAAGGAGAAGGGATCGATGCGGAATCCCCGATCGATGCCTTGATTCGGGCCAAGTTGAAAGAGAAAAAACTCACCCCCTCGCCACCAGCGGACCCTCGAACTTTGGTTCGTCGCTTGTATTTTGACCTCGTCGGTTTGCCTCCTCCTGTAGAGGTGGTGGATCGATTTGTCAAGGACCCCTCGGAGCGGGCTTATCGTCAATTAGTCGATGATTTACTAGCATCGCCTCAGTATGGGGAACGCTGGGCGCGTTATTGGTTGGATATTGTTCGCTATGGAGAAAGTGACGGCTTCGAGCGAAATAATCCTCGACCCAATGCCTACCACTATCGCGACTTTGTGATTAAAGCCCTGAACCGCGATATGCCTTACAATCAATTCGCGAAATATCAAATTGCAGGCGATGCCCTTCAACCGACCGATCTGGAAGCGATCCAAGCAACGGGGTTCCTCGTGGCGGGGATTCATAACACGGTGCTCGGTACCAATGCGATTGCCAATAAAATAGCCCGACACGATGAACTCGAAGATATGATTTCGACGGTCGGCCAAACCTTTCTCGGCTTAACCGTGGCCTGTGCCCGTTGCCACGATCATAAATTCGATCCTATTACTCAACGCGATTACTACCGAATGGTTGCCAATCTCGATGGGGTCACTCACGGGGAGAGAACTTGGGTCAAACAAATCGATCCGCGATTAAACGAATATCGAGAAGAGCTGGCCTGTTTAACCGCAGAGTTGAACCAATTGGTATTGAAGGTCCGCGACCGAATCGCGAGCGAAATTCGCACCAAGTCGGAACCGCCTATTCTCGTCGTGAATCCACTTTTGCGATGGTCCTTCAACGAGAATGCGAAAACACCCACAGATTCAAAAGCCCTTGTTCTCAAAGGGAACGCCAAAATAGAAAAGGGGAAACTGATTCTCGACGGCAAAGGATCGTATGCGATTTCTCCTCCTTTGAAAAATACCATCAAAGAAAAAACACTCGAAGCGTGGGTGAAACTTGGTAACCTTGAGCAACGGGGGGGGGGTATTATCACCATCGAAATGGGCAACGGTGCCACGTTCGATTCCATTGTCTTTGCAGAACGGCAACCAAAAAAATGGTTGGCAGGGAGTAACTCCTTTAAGCGCACTCAACCGGTCGATGGCCCTGATGAATCGGCCGATCCGAATGAATGGATCCATTTGGCGATTGTTTACGATTCACAAAATCAAATCACCCTGTATCGGAATGGGAAAATTTATGGCCTAGGGTACCGTCTCGATGCTGCCAATCTGCTGCCCTCCTACAAGGCAGGGGAATCTCGCCTTCTTCTGGGGCTGCGGCATACCGGTGCGGGGAACGGCTACTTCCATGGGGAAATTGACGAAGCTCGCCTTTACGATCGGGCGTTGACTCCGGAAGAGGTGGCCCTTTCCGCGAAACTCGGCCCCGATGCGAATAGTCTAAAACCAATCGATATTGAAAAAGCCTACTCGGCAGAAGAATCGAAACTTCGGAACGAGTTTCAACAGGAAATTGAGAAACTCACTGCGAAAATCGCCTCGGCACAAAAGACGGAAAAGGTATTTGCCGTGGTAGGGACGAAAATTCCCAAAACCCATGTTCTCTCGCGGGGAGATGTGACCAAACCCCGAGAGGAGGTCTTTCCAGCAGGCATTCAGGCCCTGCAAAGAGAATATCAACTGCGTCCCAATAGTACCGATGAGGAACGTCGAAAAGCCTTTGCCGAATGGATCGCAGATGCGAAAAATCCCCTTTTCACACGAACGATTGTCAATCGATTGTGGCATTATCATTTTGGGATTGGTATTGTGGAAACCCCCTCCGATTTTGGTTTCAATGGAGGACGCCCCAGTCATCCGGAGTTGCTCGATTGGTTAGCAGCGGAATTGGTCGAAGCCCAATTTAGCTTGAAACATATTCACCGCTTGATCGTCACCTCGCAGACCTATCGGCAAAGTTCCGAACGGCGAGCCGATTGCGTTGCGGTCGATGCAGACAATCGGCTGCTCTGGCGAAAATCGCCGACGCGGATCGATGCCGAAACGCTTCGAGATTCGATCCTTTTTGTGTCGGGGAAGTTAGATTTAAGTCGAATCGGCGGGCCAAGTTTTCACGATGTGAGAACCTACCACAACTCGGGAACCACCTACTACGAACCGTTAGACAAACTACCACCGGATGCCTACCGCCGCACCATTTACCGGTTTTCACCACGCGGGGAACGCAGTGCCCTTTTGGATACTTTCGATTGTCCGGACCCCTCGGCCCAGACCCCCCGAAGGCAAATCACAACCACCCCATTGCAGGCTTTGGCGTTGTGGAATAACACCTTTATTCTGGATTCGGCCAATCATCTCGCGGAACGAATCCAAAAGATGCAGGGCGAACCCAAAGAAGTTTCACAACAAGTGAAGCTCGCCTACCGCTTAACCCTGTCACGGGAACCCTTGGATAAAGAGCAACGGCTGGCCGAAGAACTGGTGAAAAAACACGGCTTAGCGGCTCTCGCCCGTGTTCTGTTCAACTGCAACGAATTCATCATCATTGAATAAGGAGCCTTCCACCTA
>JAOAAA010000021.1 GCA_026419115.1 Gemmataceae bacterium | reverse complement strand
GAGCGGAGACGAACTTCAGTAGAGGGGATTTGTGTTGCCCCTTCGGCAATGAGCTTGGCCATCGCTTCGGTATTGCCGCTGGCAGAGTGATAAAAAACCAGAACTTTTGCCATAATGGATTCCTTAGAGTTAGGGAAAATAATTGTATAGAGACGAGAAACACCACTGGCCCTTATCAAGCCGATAAAAACAATGCGACAGGATGAGCAAAACCACGATATACCAGAGAAACAACACGGGCTTTGACTGAACCAAAATAAAGTTCACTCTGCGTTGCACTTATCCCATACTTCATCAGCCGACGTGTCAGCAGATTTTGCTCGATTTTTCTGTTGCCAGCCCCATTGGTTTAGGAATTAAGAAAGAGGTAGCTGAGTATGGTAATAGAGCGATGACGCGGTCCGATCGATCATTATCGCGATCCTATAATCATTCTACGACCTCCTGAACTAGGATTTCCGTCCGAACGTAGTTCTGGAACTCTTCCACAGATGTAAAGCAGCGATACCCTGCTTGGCTAGCGACAGCAATCACTGCGGCTGATTCGTTAAGTAACACTGCGACAGGCTGACTCAATTCTTCTTGAATCCCGTTTGGCCAAGCTAGATCAAAGACGGCTCTCTGCTCACCGGAATTAGGATCTGCGAAATCAAATCCCAGCACGCCGGGTTTGAGACCTTGTGTTTCGACCCAAGCGTTAAGCGATTCAAGCTGCTGTTCTTCTTCTTCGTTTGAAATTCCTCCGCCAACAGTTGTTGGCGGTACGATTTCGGACGGAGGACCAGAGAGCCAACGATCATCCCCATGAAGCAATTCTTTCATTCGCTTGTTGACTTCGTCCGCAAGTAGTTCCTTTCGGGCTTCAAGGAAATCCCTGAAATTCTGGATTTTCCATAATTCAGGGTCCATCGGAATCCATTGCGATGCCAATGCTCCAGGATGAGCTGCTTCGACTTCTGGGAAGTACTCTTCAGGAAGTCGATCAAGGATTTCAAGGTTGGTGTCCTTGGTCAGGAAACAAAAGTTCGCCAGTGCGTTGACCTCGGGCTTCTTGAACTTTTGCTTGTAGAGCTGAGCCTTCGGAAAAATGTGATGTACTTCCAGCCGACTCCTTTTCCCAAGCAGACTCGCCTTGAGCGGAAGCCCAGACCCCCAATCTTGCGCTTCGCCCATACGAGTGAGGAAATAGAGAACCGGATAGAACCTCGCACCAAGGCTCCAACCCTTGAAATGGCCTGCCTCAACACGAAGTCCACCATGCCAGAGTCGCAATTGCTCAAGCAATTTGTCAAGGCCACCTTCCGGTCCTTCCAGAGCAGCCAAATCTTGATCGATGTGTGACTCGGTCGAACTGGAGAAGCGACCCCACATTCCAGCTTGAACGAACCAGAATAATAGTTTGTCTCGTTCCTTGGCGTCCATCTGACCATGCCTCTTGTCGAGGTATCGTACCATAACCGGCACACCGAACCGACCAAAGAACACTTGGTCATGATCAAGACCTAGCCTTCCACTAATCAGGTTCAGACATGTGTCGATATGTTTCGAAGCCCGTTTGAGACCATCCTGAATGTCCGACGCAGTCTTGTCGTGAAGGAACTGAAACTTCGCTTCCCCAGTGAGCACGGTATTGATGGAGCGGAGCAGCCAATCAAGGTTGAATCGGTAGTCTGCCTTGGCCCATTCCTTGAGCTTCTCCTTCATTGCATCGCGGCATTCGGGCCATTCAGCGCAAATCCTGGCAAGTGCCAAATCGCCCTTTGACAACTTCGTACCGCTGCTGTTGACACGGTTGAAGATGTCAACAACCACATCGATCGTTTTGTCGGCTCCAGTAAGTTCTTCGATGTGCAAATCTATCTCTCTCACGCCGAGAAGTCGCCCCAATCGACTGACGTACTCGCCAATTTTAGTTGAGTTCTGTAGACTTACACCCAAATTTTTGATGATCTCTCCAAGTCCAGCATCACCCTTCTTCATAAGTTCGGTCACGTCGATCCATAGCGGCTGGTCATCTTGCATCTTGAGCGGCTGATAAAAAGCAAACGTCTCGGTTTCCAGATTAAAGTGGAGGCCAGTGAATGCTCGGGCGTTTCCATCAAAGAACTTTGGAGGTTTGCCACGAATGACCCCATAGAGTGATGTTATCCGCTGCTGGCCATCAAGAAGGAGCTTGACGATTCCCGCAGCTAACGGCCCATCACCGCGATGGTCAGCGGTCTTCGATTCTGTCGCCCAGACAAGCAGACCACCAATCGGGTGACGGCGATATAGCGAATCAAAGAGACCACGAACTTGATCGCGGTTCCAAACGTAACCTCGCTGGAACTCGGGCAATGCCATGTGACCGTTGTCGATGTGGTCGAGTATAGTGGAGATTTTCATATCAGCCTTATCCGTTTATTAAGAAATTCCTGAATCATGTGGTGCTTGATCTGGTGGGCCTTGGTCAGTTATGGCCATGTCGTTTCAAACTTGGCCATCAGGTTATTAAAGATTAACTACAAATAATAAACCATTTGTAAATAAAAGGTATCCTATAAGACTTTTCAAAAGCCACACTATCATAGTAGTTATTGTTGTGTAGATTCTTCGTTTCTCTAATTGATCTCGTCTCAATCAAACAGACCAAGTAAAAATTGTACCAACCTCTCCGATTTATGAACAGGTTCGTAGGGACAATACGGAGGTTCCATTCAAGTCCTCCTATCATTCAGATAAGACAATCGATTTGGTATTGAAAGGACCCTCTGGAAATGTATAAATTTTATAACTATTTATTTATGGGCCTTTACGATGCGAATCTCTCAGAAATTAATCTATGGCGGGTTGTTTAGTCTGATGGTCGCAGTGTTGTTCATGGGTTGTGACGAAAAGAAAGGCACAACAGGCAGTTTAAAAGGACAAGGTGGCGGGGAGCGAAACTCATCGAAAGCCGTTGAGAAATCGGCACAAGCTACATGGAATCAAACAGGTAAAGTCCAAGGTGGCCCGTGAACCTTGATTCAATTTGATTCTCAATCTCCTCAGCACAAAATCTCTCATAACAACGCTCACTCTCAACAGGTAACCTGAGCACTTTGACTATTGGGGAAAAGTATGCCGTTCTCAAATAAACGTCGTTCTTGGCTCTCTGCGTTATCTCGACGATATAAAATTCCTACTTTGCTATTACTGTTGATTTTTGGGGTCGGTATCCATCGATGGGTCTCGGAACCAAACTATGAGTTCCCCCTTGAATCGATCGACGATCCAGAACAAATTCAACAAATTCTCTCTTTGGCTTCCGACCTCCGAAACATTCGCTACACCCAACCATTCTATTTCCAAGACCCGACTCTAGGGCGTGAAGACCAAAAGTATGATCCCACGAAACCTTCCATCGAATCTCTGAAATCGATTCAGATGCTTGCCAATTGGATTTTGAAATGCGATTTACCGATCGATCCCAATGACCCGAAGAAGTTTCAGATTGCAAAAGGCTCAGATGCCCGCGACTATTTTGCACGGCGTAGTTCGGAACCAAATTTCCAACTCATCAATGGCATGGTCCAACTTCTGCCGCCCCTGAACGAGTTGAAACTGCGGTCGTGGCGAAAAATGTCAGTAGAGGAGTTAACTCAAGAGCTGGCGGATCATTTTCGACAATTACGGATCAAAGAACGGGACGAAGGTTACATAAAACTACTGACAACCCCAGCAAGTGAAGCCCTTTTGAGAAGACTCGAATTTCCTGAGTTTCCGAAACGAGAATCTTGGTACTCAGGTCGGTTCCGTCGTGGGGGTATCCGAAGTTCGGAAAGTGATCGAGAATTATGGGTGGAGCAATTCCTAGCTAAAACAGACAAACACATTCAACCAAATATGAAGTTTTATCAAGCCGTGCTTGCGAATGAACGGTTTGCTTTTGGTAACTTGGATCAAAATCGAATTGTATATCGTGCAGTTCTCCAAAATGGAAAAATCCCCCTCCGATTGGTGAAAGGTAAACCCGTGACCTATGTGAATGTGTTGGTTGCGGTTTCAAGTGGAGCGAATGAATCGAACAACTTGGCCGAACGAGAATGGGACACGGGTATTTCCTTGCACGAAGTCAACTGGCAGGTCGTTGGTAAGAGTAGTGCATTAGGGTATCCTGAAAATCCTGCTGATTTAATGCCGATTTGGCCAATTTCCTTAAGTGATGTCTCGTTAGATTTACAAAAACTCCATCAATCGCTGACTGAATTTGGTTTCCCAAAAGAAGTGGAATTAGTACAAGGACAAATTACCCTAGGTGATCCCCAAACACCCTCATTTCAGATCGATTGTATTTGCCAACACCCCACTTTTACTGGGTTCCAACACCCCATCCAATTGAAAATTCAGATAGGGGATAAAAATCATTTTACTCAGCAGGCCACAAAAATAGCTCGTGAGGTTCGATCCCAGTTGGCTCAGTATATTCCAACCGTGACCCGTTTGAATGGCTGGTCTGTGCAATTCACAACTCAAGAGGGTTCGATAGGAAAATTTATTGCTCAATTCGATCTACCAGCTATTGGTTTTCCAATTCAGGTCGATGCCTATTTGCTTAAGTCTGGGCAATTAACGTTCCACTCAACCCCTACAGTTGAATCCCAAAATTTCCTGATTGAAAAATTACTGATCCCCGAGATGACCAAAAATAAAATGCATTGGATCGATCCGGCCTTACCACCTGTAATGGAAAAGATTGAGATTAACCCGACTCATAATACAGTGAACCTCTCGTGGATACGTTCGGACAACAATCCGCAAAATCCCAATGCTTGTACTCGTTACACTCTCCCGATCGACGAACTCGGTCAAAGACCATGGATCGTTGAATCAACAAGCAAACCTATGGATTTTATCGATTGCCCTGCGTTGGAACCGCAAGAATCCCGCCCCCCAGCAACCCCCATTGCTGAATGCCAGACACGCATCCAGAATTATCTCTCGAAAGAGTATGGTAGCTTGCCAGTGGCCCCCCGAGTTTCGTTTTTTTCTAGCTCAGCAGGCCTTTGGGTGAGTGTGGGCTTGAAAATTTATGATTATCCTGAGTTCACTGTTGGGCCAAGACTGCTCTCTGGGGATATGTCTCCGGAAGAGTTTGCTCGTGATTTGATGAGTACCCCCTCACTGAAAAAGGCATCCCGTTCGGGCTGGGCCAAACGGCGTGATTGGACCCATCCCCGTTTTGGTCGAGTTCGTCCCGAGATTAAAGAAATCGACATATCAGGATCGAAAATATCAATCCTGTGTAAACCGATTAGCTTTGAAATAGATAATGCCCCCTCTCATCTTGATGAGATTTATTTCGAGAATCGCCAATGGCTCCGCCCGAGATGGGCTAAACAACCAAAAACTTCCAAAGAATTCTTCACACAACTCGCGCTTAGTGAACTCAAACGTTATAATGAACTTTTCAACTTATTTCGTTGTGGTCTTGCGACCCTTTCAATAGATGAAGAAAGTCTACAGCCTGGAGAATCCCTGAGTTTTCAACCACCTTTGATTCCCTTCAAGCTCACCCTCATCCTGCCGTTGTCCGGCTTACAGATCGATATGCGTGGGATTCGTTACGACCAAGATGGGTTGCATTTTCCAGATAAACTTCGTTTCAGCTACCTTGGCTCGATCTATTTCCCCCAAATATGCCTTTCGGACCCTGTCATTCAATTGGACTTTCTCAAAGAAAGACCGGGCTTGAGCATTGCAGGTAAGTTCACCCCTCCTATTTCTGGGGTCAATATCAAAGGTGGAAAACGACCCGCCCCGATAAACAGTCAGTTGAATGCCAACGGGTCACTCGGTCCGATACCCGAGCTTAGGCTCGATAATCCTTGGTTGCATGCCATTTTCTTGCAATTGGAATTTTCGATACACCTCGATGTTCTCGAACAGGACCTCGAACTTCAAACGCAAGGACGACTGCGGGCTTTGAAAAAAATCGATGTGGCTCAGGTTCGCTTGGCATGTCGACCGAAGCAGCTCTATTTTGAAGGGGAAGCTGAAGCTCTTGGTCGAATTCCGGGATTTGATCGAATTCCTGCTCGGCTCAGTGGCAATGTCGAACTGGATGGTAAGTCTGGAAAATTCCAGATGCATGCGGACGCCGAATTATTTGGCGTGAATTGTTTGCATCTTTTGATTCAAAACGATTTCCGCAATGGAAACCATCCCGATAATTATCGCCTTGTCGGTCATAGGAAGTTTCCATTACACGGGACCACACTGACTTTGGAAGGTGTCTCAAGCACTGATTTCAAACGTTACGAGCTAACCGGTGAAATTCACTCCGGACCTATCCAAATTCGAGTGACCATCGACGAAACGCACGGGGTTCGCTGGACTCCTTCAGTGGAATGGGAAGGGCGCGTATTTGCGTGGACCATTTCGGAAGCCATTTTTGGATCAGGTGCAATCGAGAGGATTCAATCGCAACTCGACACGGTTCAAATGAAAAAATCGTTTTTCTCGGAAAACTATCAAATCCCAGTCGCTTCGATACACGAAGAGGAATTGGTTCGTGCCTTGGTGGTTGCAAAAGACCGTTCTCCCGTCAAACCCCAAAAACAATCGGAGGTACATCCGACGGTCGGTAGCGGGCATGGTTTTAGAGGTTACATCGAATACACGGGTTTGGCAGCATTCGTCCATCCCGACAGACCCTCGATCGTTTCCATCAAAAAACTGAAGCAAGAAAACCTGACCCAACGAACAATTGAGAATGCCATTGAACGAGACCTCGTGGATATCGACTACTCGCCGATAGCGCATGTTTACAGTCCGGGAACAGGTTCACATAGTGTGGTAGTTAAGAAAAGCCCCTCTAGGGAAGAAGTGATGTATGTGGCATTTCATTCATTGCATCATGGCAAAATGTTTCTTTGGTTACCCAACGAAGGAGTTAGGGGGAACTTTTACGACATCTCGGATCACTATGCCCCTTCGGTTTTGAAAAATCCTCTCACCACTGCAAAGGATACGCTTCTTGGATGGCATTCCCTTTCGCAAGCGATTTTCCACCATGCATGGGCGATTTATTTAGCGAAATTTGCCCCACCAACAGGCCAAACCTCAGAATTCCCCTCCCGTTTGAGCATGGCAGTGGATCAAAATGCAACCGATACGAGCTTCGCTAAGTGTGGGTATGAATATAACCTCACAGCTACCTACTTACCCCCAGACCAGAAGCACACACGCTATTTCTGGCCATGTAGTTTAAGATTCTCCGAGTTTGAAACCGTGCTCAAAGCCCACGTCGATATCGTCCACCCCTACATACCAGCCGATCTGGTGAATCCCAATCTGTATGCCCGCATTCAGCAGGCATTCTCGCAACCCGAATTGGCTCGAGAAACATCACGGCACCCCACAGAGTTGATTGGGCTTTCAAACGACGGGAACACCATGGTTTGGCTCTCGGTCCAAGATCGTTCTCAGGGGGAATTTAATCTTTGGTCCGGTAATCGACAAACGCGAAGGATGATTAAGATTTGTATCGCTGAAAACAACGGGAAGTTCCCCCAACCTTTCGATGTAGTTTCTCAGGAGAGAATTTACCATGGTGCCAACTTAGTAGCTCGCTCACTTTTCTCAGGAAAACCCGTTCTCAGTGAAGCGGAAAAAATCTTCGTCGGGCAACAAGGTGTTATTATCGTAGTGAAGAATTCGAAGAATTCGGGAGATTGGTGGCTCATCCGAGACCTCGGTAAAAACAAGGAGCCAGAATGTGTATTTGTTGCGCGCACGTCTTTTGACGAATGGAACAGCGAGACGAAAGTTTATCTTACCCCCGAATGGAGAGAGGCGACAAAACGTAAAGAACTCTCGAACGAGACGATTGCCAAGATGATTCTCTCGCCTTTCAATCGTAAGGGAGACCATGGTTTTGAAGCCAACCCCTTTGGGCTAGTCATGGGCCTCGCCAAAAAATAAATTCCCTTGCATTCAATAGCTCAGACCTTCTTAAGGAATGTGATTAATGTTTTCAAAACCGTTGGAAATTCTCAAGCGGTTACTCCGACCCGTCCCGATAGGCTCAGTCGGTTGGGGCCCCTCCACTTTGCTTTTTGCTGGGGTTCTAACTATGGGGAGTTATTGGGTTCTCAACACCTATCTCATGAATCGAGTACTCTATGTGGTGCGTGAAGATCGACCCCAACAATTTCAAGAATCGTTTAGCGCCGACGAGTTCCGCCGACGAGTTCGACAAGCCACGAATGCCTCTTTTGCACTCGATAAGGAGCCTTTCGCGAGTGTCTTCCAATCGGCTCCTAGTAAACTCCCCCTGCCATTCTCGCAATTGTACTTTGAGCTAGTGCAACGGATTATTCGTGGTGATCGTGTTGTCGATAATACCGAAACCGCAAAGGATACCCTGATCAAAGAGACTATTCAAAAACACCTCTCCGGAAACATTACAGGGTGGCGTATCTATCGCCTGTATACCCAACCGCTCTCGGGACAAAAACTCCTTGATGATCTCATCAAAATCGAACCTTCGCTTCAAAGTCGTTTAGCAGAGATCAAAGATGGCGATAAGTATCGTGATTTTCTCGTCAAATTCGCGGAACTTGCTGGTCAACCTGCTCGCGAACCCATCCGGGACCTGAACCGCTTTAACGGGATCGTTCAGTGGTTGACGGTATGGCTTTTTTGGATTATTTTGTTAATCCTTGTGCGAAGAGTTTTCTATTTTCTTCCATTAAGAAAAGGTGGAAAATTATTTGATCCTGCCTCATCTTTTCAAACTCGTGAGAATATTCAAAAATACTTGCCCAAAACCCTGTTTCAAAACTCTGGCGATACTAACAACGAGTTTCTCGATCGGGTTCGTTCAATGGAGGCGACGACCTACCGAACGATTGAGTTTCTGATAAGTTTGCTGCCCTCTCTGGGTTTTGTTGGTACAGTCATCGGCATGGGCGATGCCCTCCTAGCTGCAGATGGGCTATTTAGTTCCCGAGACAAACAACAGACGATCACCCATATCACTCAACAACTAGGCTACGCATTCGATACCACCCTCATCGCCTTGATCGCCGCTCTCCTTGCAGGGGTCCTCGTAGTGATTTGTCGGATTCACGAAAATCGGGTCTATACCGATATTGCCAATCAATTTTTCTACCCCAAACCTAAACGCTAAATCATGGACCCGCAAGAACCCACCCCAGACCATACACTCTCTTTCGTTGATTTGATTACGAACGGACTGGGCAGTTTGCTCGTCCTATTTTTTATCTTGGTGTTAATCCAAGAGAACCTGAACTGGTCTAATGAACCGGAAGCACTTCCAACCAACTCCATTCCGACTAATCATCCAATGATGATACTCGTCCAACTGAAACCCGACCGAACCCCATTTGATCAATCCGGTCAACAATCGATATGGCTCTTTTCAAGGTCAGCATCCGATTTAGGAATTTCGAGCACTCGCGGTCGAGACATAGATTGGGGTAAAGACTATGCCCTATTGTTGACCCCAGAAATTTTACCGCGAGATTTTCAAGTTTTTCTGAACTCCTCACATTCGGTCGAAGATATTTCTGTGGAAATATATTTTGAGGGGCTTAAACAAACCGCCTTGCCGGAAAGTGTTAATGGCCAGCTCCGAATCTGGCCACCCAAAACAATTGTTTCTGATGAACCTATCGAAAAAAAGACAAAACCATGAAGACCCGATTCATCTCCTATCTCGATCTGATGTGCTGCGGTTTTGGGGGGGCCGTGCTCATGTTTCTCATAACCGCAGTAGCTGATGTGGTACGAACACCCTCAAACGATCTGATATTTATTCGTTGCCGTCATAATCTGGAAAGCAAAAATCCTCGGGCCGAGATCGCAATTGAATATCAAGTCCCCGGTTCCGAAATCTGGATACTTCCCAACCGAAACGACCCCATTATCAATAACGTCTTTCCTGCGTTCTCAGCAGTATCTCAAAAAGGGGGGGGATCGGAATCTGTGCTGGTGATCCGTTCTCCCAAACGCGGGGAGTGGCGTTTTAGAGCTTTACTTGTGAATTACCCCAACCCAGCAAAAGATGACCCGAAACAGGCCGATATTTCTCAACCCTGCTCGCTTCAGTTCGAGGTTAAAGGTGCCAATCTCGAGATAGAAAATCTTCCCGTTTTTGAATTAGCTCGACCTGGAGAAACCAGCGAACCTTTCTCCATTTGGTTCAAAAACTAAACAAGTAAGCTGCAACCCCTTCCGAGGGTAATGAATCATTCCTTCCTAGAATCGAAGACAAGCCTCTGCTCCTAAAGGGTATCTTGAATGGATCGAGAGGGCTTCTTCAATTGATAGAGCAGGATAATGAAGGAATCGATTTCGAGCGATATTGGAACGAAGTGCAGGAATGTTCCTTGTCTGACGAGTGCGTAAATTATTGCCAAAATTGTGGCACACCAAACGATAAATCCATGCGAGAAACGCTCTATGATGGCACGGGATTCGACGCTCTGACCGAGTCCAAAATTCAGGACATTAAAATCGGTTTGAGTTTCAATGATAAGGGAATGGAACAAGTTGCCAAAATCAAAGGGCTAAAACATTTCGCCGTCGTACATGCTCGCACCAGTGAAGCCGGAATCAAGTTCTTTGAAGATCACCCTTCGCTTGAGTCGTTCACTATCGCCGAAATGGCCAAAGTGAGTCAAAAAGCCCTTGCCTTGATCGCGAAAATGCCCAAACTCACTCATATCGGTTTCCAAGAGTCCTTCATCACATACGAAAACGGATTTGAGTATCTTAAACCACTCAAGGGGCGTCTCAAGAGCTTAGACCTCACGATGAGTGTTGTGAATGAGGATGACCTAAAACGGTTCCAAGCGGATCATCCCGATGCCAAAATCACGATGATTCCCCCAACCGAGATTGTTAAGCGGCATAGCGGCGTCGCTAACAACCTCGCACGCATTGCCACGGGCGAAGCAGCCGAGAAGCTCAAGAAAGCCATTGCAGAACATAAGGCCGATAGGAAATAATTTGTGCAGAACACGCGGAGAAATATCATGTACAGGCTTGGAACATTGTTAGTGCTCCTAATGGGCCATGGTTCCCTCTCTGCATCCGAACCGTTTGCGATGGAATTCTTCGAGTCTCACATTCTGCCATTCGTGAAAAAACATTGTATCAGTTGCCATAACACCGAAGAAGCCGAAGGGGGACTGGATTTATCCCGTTTCCGAAAGGTGGAAGATTTACTGGCAAACCGGAAACCTTGGCAGCGGGTTTTTCGTCAAATCAAGGCAGGTGCTATGCCCCCTGATGGACAGAAGCGCCCCGCCGAGAAGGAACAGCAAGCCATCCTCGCTTGGTTGGATCAAGCCCTTGTCTATATCGATCCGAAGAAACCCGTCGATCCCGGCCGCGTCACCGCAAGACGATTGAACCGCACTGAATACAACCACACCATTCGGGATTTATTTGGTGTCTCAATCCCGCTCGCTAACGATTTCCCTGCGGATGACCTCGGTTACGGCTTCGATAACATTGGCGATGTCTTGAGCATCTCGCCTTTACGAATGGAGCAATACCTGAACGCAACAGAGAAACTTACCTCAGCGTTGCTGTTAAAATCGGATCAGCCAATTTACGATGAATTCACAGAGGCTGTGTTTTTCAAATGGACCAAGTCTCGACCTTTGAACTCCAGTGATCGGGGCTGGGAAATTATCCCCGAGAACGAGACATACCTCGAATTTGAGTTCCCACTGCCCGGCGAGTATGAATTACGACTGTATGCTTGGGGAATTGAAAAAGGCGAGGAGAAGGAACGTCCCCTCAATGAACGGTGGCTCGAAACCGATGCGCTCTACAAGCGTGATCCCAAAGCCAAAGCACCCGTCGAGGCAACCCTCCTGTGCGATGAAACAGTCTTAGGCCATATCCCCATCTTGCCAGGGAACAGCACCGTCGCGTTCAAAGAACCTTACACGTTACGTTTCACCACCCAAGCTGGAGTTCACACTATTCGCATACGCCATCGCTTTCCGCGGGACATGTCCCCCGAAACGATCGAATCGCACCTGAAAAAACCCCTATTGGCCCCACGACTAGGCGTTCGTCGTGTCGCTTTTCGTGGTCCTTTTCGCTTTGCGAATGCCAAACTGACCCCAGCTCACGCCGCATTGATATCGACAAAGCCTGCAGTGGGTCAATCGACTGCAGAAGCCAGCCGAGCCGCATTGAAGACGATTGCGGAAGGTGCTTGGCGCCGACCCACTACTTCGACCGAACTTGATCAACTGGTGAACTTCGTCGAGAAGCATCTCAAGCGGGGACGCACTTTCACAGAAGCCTTAGAACTAGCTACTCAGGCTATCTTGTTATCACCGAAGTTTCTCTATCGGCTTGAACTCCTCCCAGCGGACGCCAAACTAGGGATTGTTGTACCGGTTCAGGATTATGCCTTAGCCTCGCGTTTGTCTTACTTCCTATGGTCTTCGATGCCAGATCAGGAATTATTTCAACTCGCTCAAAGCGGTAAGTTGTCGGACGAGTCCGTTCTCAAAGCTCAGGTCAAGCGGATGCTGGCTGACCGACGCAGCAATGCCTTTCTCGAAGGTTTCTTCGGTCAATGGCTGGGGTTACGAAAACTACCCGACCTGAGCTTTGATGCCAAACTCTATACCGAATTCAGTTCGGAACTCCGTGAGGATTTGCGACGAGAAACCGAGTTGTTCGTTGCTTCAATTGTGCGTGAAAACCGCCCCGCTCTGGAGTTGCTGAAAGCCGAATACAGTTTCCTCAACGGTCGCTTGGCCGCGTTCTATGGAATCAAAGGGATCGAGAAAGGAGCCGATTTCCGCAAGGTTTCACTTGAGGGAACCCCGCGGCAAGGGATTCTCACCCATGGCAGCATTCTGATGTTGCCTTCGTATCCCAACCGTACCTCCCCGACACGACGTGGGAACTGGATTTTAGAAACCATTCTCGGTGAGGACCCCCCTCCTCCTCCAGACAACGTCCCCGAACTAGCTGCCACTCAGGCCGCCCAACCAAAACTCCCCTTGAGGAAACAACTCGAACTACACCGCACCAACCCAGTCTGTGCGTCGTGCCATCGTACAATGGACTCAATCGGCTTTGGTCTCGAAAACTTCGATGCCATCGGACGTTGGCGCGACCGTGAACAAGATCAACCCATCGATTCCGTAGGCGACCTACCATCTGGCGAGAAGTTCTCGACCCCTCGCGAACTTGTCAACATTCTCGCGAAACGGAAAGATGACTTTGCTCGCCATCTTATCAGTCGGTTATTAACGTATGCTCTCGGTCGAGGGATCGAATACACCGACCGCCCTACCCTCGATGCCATTCTGAAACAGACTCGGACCGATGAATTTCGCTTCCAAGATTTGATTATTGAGATTGTGCTCAGCCGTCCTTTCCGCTGGCAATCATCTGAACGTGAGGAGATGCGATGAACCAACACCCTCTTTCCCGACGAACCTTTTTGCGAGGCACAGGAGTAGCCCTTGGCCTACCTCTGCTGGAATGCACGTTCCCTCACGGATTCGCTAAGGACACCGTGACGAAACCACCTCTCCGACTTGGCTGGATTTACTTCCCCAACGGTATGGTTCGCGAGTTCTGGACGCCAAAAGGGTCCGGCAGAGATTTTCAATTCAACAAAACAAATGCTTCCTTGGAGTCCGTCCGCAAACACGTTACGCTGATTCAAAACCTAGCTCACGATAAAGCTCGCCCGAACGGCGATGGCCCTGGCGCGCATGCCCGCGAGGGAGCAACTTACCTCACTGGAGTCCAAGCCAAAAAGACAGGTGGCAAAGATATCTACCTCGGTGAATCGATCGATCAGGTCATTGCTCAGCAAGTGGGTCGGCATACTCGCCTACCTTCACTGGAACTTGGCGTCGAGCCGAACCGCAAAGAAGGCCGATGCGACTCTGGTTACAGTTGTATCTATATGTCGAATATCTCTTGGCGAAGCCCGACCCAGCCCAGTGGAGTCGAAATCAGCCCAAGACGAGCTTTTGATCGCCTTTTCGGAACGCCCGGAGAAGAAGGTCGTCGCTTCCGTGAACGTGCGGCTGATCGTCAAAGTGTTCTTGATTTTGTGGCCGAAGATGCCAGCTCGCTCCAAAAGCAAGTCGGCACCACCGACCGACGTAAACTCGCCGAGTACCTTGAAAGCGTCCGTGCTGTGGAGAAGCAAATTGCCCAATTGAAGAATCTGCCCCCCGTTGATGTGCCGGCAGAATAACGACCAGCCCAAGACCCTGAAGATTTCGTCTCGCATATTCGACTTATGTACGATCTCATGGCTTTAGCATGGCAGACCGACTCGACTCGTGTGCTTACCTACATGTTAGCCAACTCTCAGACCAATCGCGTCTATGAAAATCTCGGGATCAAATCGGGTCACCATCAACTCACTCATAGTACCGGACAGGATGAGGACATTCAGAAGATTGACCAATTTCTTGTCGAGGAATTCGCCAAGTTTGTGAAAAAGCTCAGTCAGATTACCGAAGGCGAAGGAACTCTCCTTGATCACTGCCTCATCACCTTTGGCTCAGCTATGGGTGATGGCCGCAAGCATGATCATGATCAATTACCCGTGGTGGTCGCGGGTCACGCGGGCGGCAGAATAGAAACAGGCTGCTGCTTAACGCTGAAGTCCGAGACACCCATGAGCAATCTATTCGTAACGACAGCCCAACTCGCCGGCGTCAAACTCAATCGTTTCGGCGACAGCACGGGTCCACTCCGAGAGCTGTTACGATCATAACCACCCTGCCCAAAAAAGTTTTGCCCCCCATAATCCCTTCTTCATACCTAAGAATTCCGATACGCACTCAAGTCGTAAACACTGTGTGAAAAGTCTTGTTCGTTGCGCTTGAATGAGATATTCACCGAGTTGATAACATTCAAAGCCTTAAAAAATTCCTAGAGCAGTTCCGAGGCTGATACCATGGCGGGTTGGTTGGTTTTTTGGGCGAGTTTGGAGTTTTGGATTGTCAGTGGGCAGGTTCAACATCAGAAAAGAGGGGCTTGGTCCCAGTTCACTGATGAACCCCTTGAACCGAAATTAAAGACACTGTAACGGGGTTCATCTTGGTCAGGGGATCAATCCTTTAAGGTAGCCAAGATTTTTTTGGCTTCTTTTGCCGCCGAAGAGTTCGGGAATACCCGAATAATATCGAGCAGTTTGTCTCGTTTCTGTCCCTCGTTATTGAGACTTTTCGCTACCTTGAGCTTCAACTCGGCACGTCTTTCTTCGTCGGAAACAACCGGTGTGGTTGGCTGGATTTTGGGGGGGTCTTTGGGTTCGCTCTTGGGGGTCTCTTTCGATTCAATCGGGAGCGTTTCCTTGGGAGGAGTGCTCGGGCGAGTTGCCATGTTGTACTCGTTGGTCAAGGTAATTTTATTCTCCCTCAGAAACGCATATACTTCGGAAATATCGATAAACTTGCTAATGCTATCGTCTTTGCTGCCGGCGTGAGTGACCCCGACTAATTCGCCATTTTTATTGAGTAACGGGCCACCACTATCCCCCGGATTGACGAGTGAATTCGTGTTGATGATTTTACAGTTAATTTCAAAACGGCCGATCGGCGTTCTGGGGTTACCGATCATGTAGTTTTCGACCCCAATTTGCCGGACACTGCCAGGCGTGTAGACCCATAATAATTTGGAAGCGCCTGGGTTTCCAATCGAGTGAATCGCAGCGCCCGGACCGGGCGATTTGTTTGCGATCGGAATTGATTTGGCTTCTTTGCTTAAGTATTCGAGTTCGATCAGGGCGAGGTCTTTTTCTGTTGAACTGCAGAGGACCTTGGCTTTGATGGCTTTGCCATCTTCAATGATTTTTTTGTACTCGGCCCGATCGGTGAGCATTTCCCCACGGCGATCGAACATAGGGAACATCACATACACATATTGGAGTTTGCCCACCACATGATAATTCGTGAGAACCAAGCGTTTTTTGGCATCAACTAGAGTACCGGAACCCGACCAAACATCGCCGGTGCGAGAATCATTGGCAACGATAAAAACACATGAGTTAATCGCTCGTTTATAAAGTTCCTCCCCATCGAAATCGGAAGCGAAAAGGTTGGCTTGTTCAGCAAAAATCGCAAGCAAACCACCAACGAAAAGGACCCGTAAAACTACGAGACGCATAAGGCTACCTTGGCATAGAGGAAACACAGTAAAAATTTATAGTACGGGTGCTGAGCGATTGGTTTTGTCGTAAAGTCCCAACACAAATAGTCTGGCGGGTCACCATCGGGCTAGGCAGAAAACTCAAACTAGATACAAAGATAATTGTATCATAAACGATTCCCCGACCCATTCAAGCAAAATTCGGTCGCAATCGATAATTTCTTCAGGAGCAAGACGCGCTTATGTCGGATACCTTCTTTCGACTTGATGAAAAAGTAGCAGTGGTGACTGGTGGGGGCCAAGGGATCGGTGAAGCGATTTGCCGACGTTTGGCCGCTGCCGGTGCCAAAGTTGGGGTTTTGGACCTTTCTGCCGAGAATGCGAAACGTGTGGCCGATGCTCTGCATGGGCAAGCTCTCGTGGGCGATATTACCAAAGAAGCCGACATCGAGCGGATGTTCAAAGAAGTGGAATCGGGTCTGGGTCCGGTGGATATTCTGGTAAATAATGCCGGTGTGGCGAGTCGGGCCAAACGAGACCTGCCCATTTGGGAACTGGAGCGTGCCGATTGGGAGTTTGTGTTCAACATCAACGTCATCGGTTTAGTGCTGTGCTGCAAGGCGGTTCTGCCCGGAATGATCGCCCGAAAATATGGCCGGATCGTCAATGTGGCCTCGGTGGCGGGGAAAGAAGGGAATCCTCGGATGGGGCCATATTCTGCCAGTAAAGCTGCGGTTATCGCGTTGACCAAATCGCTGGCCAAGGAACTTTCTGGAACAGGGAACGTCACGGTCAATTCCATTTCCCCTGCCGTGATTCAAACCCCCATTTTGGACCAATTAGACCAAAAGACAATCGATTACATGATCTCGAAGATTCCCATGGGGCGCACTGGCAAACCCGAAGAGGTGGCCGCCCTGATTCATTATTTGGTCAGTGCCGAAGCTAGCTTCACAACGGGACAATGTTACGATATTACGGGGGGGCGTTCTGTATATTAACCCTTTGCCCTTTAACCCAAAGAGTTCATCATGTGGCCAGCTTGCGTTTCCCGTCTGAGTCCCTACCCGTTGCCATTACAACCTCTCCCAAAAGAAATTCAAACCTCTTTTGAAGAATCGGGCTGGCAACACTTACCCGAAGGGTTTCCCATTCAAATGGTCTCCCTTCTTGGAATGTGTTCCACCGACCAATATAAGGAATGTCCTACCCTTCCGGAATGGCATATTGAAAATGCCGAATCGGAAGGAGATGACTATTTAGAAGAGATTGGGGTTTATTACTGGTGCGACTTCGACCTGAAAGATAAAAATGGTCGGTTGAGTTCTCTGCGGATGGTCTTCAATGCAGGGGATGCCGATTGTAATGATGGAACTTGGGGGATGGTTTGGGATCGGAATACTGCGGCTCCCGTTGCGGAACTGACCAGCGTCGGCGATTGCGAGGGGGCCATCAAACTCGTTTCCGAATCAGAAAAACAAAGTTTTCAACCCTATTCGCTCCCCATACCAGATGATCACGAGTTGTTTGATTCCTGCGGTTTGCCCTTCACATTGGAATACGCTTCCAACTCCGAGTTCGAGAAATGGATCGGCGTTGCAATGCGCTGGTGTATCTATCATACCCATAGTCGGGGTTAATCACGAAATACTTCGGAGGCGGTGTACGTCCTCGATCGAGAATACCTCGGAGGAATCGAATCAGGGCCGGTAGAATCGGATTGAAAGCGGCGGAATCGAATCAGGGGATGCAAAATCGAATCGAGAGGGGGGAATCAATCAATCATATCCCTACTTCGTTCTCGTGAAGTACAGGATTGAAACAATCTTTTGACGAACGACTATCCGATTCATTCTCGGAAACGTCTCTGAATTTTTTTCGTCACCTTGATGAAGTCTCCGCTGCCGATCTCAGAGGGGCCTCTGGGATTGCGTTAATCCATCTCCTTGATGAAGTCTCTCTTGCCGACCTTGTATTGACTCTTCAGATGGCTAAAATCATGAGCATTACGATCTCTTACCACGAAACGATCACCAACATTCTTAAAACTATCCCTAACCGAGAAGTATTGTGGTCATGTTCGCATCGATCTTCCTCGATTTTACATTGCCGAACGCAGCCACTTGGTTCTATTTCTCGTTTCTTTTAGTACTAGCCCTGTTTTGCCAATGGAATCGCCGATTCACTTTGGTCAATTGGGACTTGGTTGCTTTATTCCTCATTGTTCCGGGTTTACTCTCGCTTCAAGAGGCTCATGCCCTCAAGGCCCTTGCGAATAACCCCGACATGAACTGGGACGTCGATCGGCTATTGAATCGATCTTCGCGCATGCTGTGGGTGGGGTACATTTGGTTGATGGCCTCGTCGGCCTTTTGGTTTTTTCGTTGCCTTGCCGATTTAGCGTTGGAACAGCGTTCGCCCTTTCATTCCAACCTGAATTTGCAAGGTCTCACTTGTTTGGCGATTGTGATGTTCGTGGCTCTGTCCACGGTGGCGATCCGCAGATTACCCGATACGCCTGCCCAAGTGGGTCGAGGCCCCGTCGCACTGTCACGGGTCAAAGAAGGTGCCATGACGATTGTGAGCTATCAACCTGCGATCGCAGACCTCAGTGATGCTGACCGTGAGTTTTGGGTGGAACGAGGGGTGGCAATTGCGCTTCATGCCGGAGTGGTGATCGGGCTACTCGTGGTGGGGGTGGTGCAATTTCGTAACCCCACGGCTGCGGTAGGAATTGTGTGTCTGTACCTCATGCTTCCTTATACGGGTTACCACGTTTCTCAACTCCATCATGTTTGGCCGGGACTTCTGATCCTCTGGGCGGTGGCAGCGTATCGTCGTCCGTTAATCTCAGGAGCGATCCTCGGAGTCGCCACAGGGACCGTATTTTTCCCAATTCTGGTTTTCCCGTTGTGGTTTGGGTTCTATCGAGGTCGCGGCACGGGACGATTCACGTTGGCCTTTTTGCTGACCGCGTTAATCACCTTGGGAATAGTCGCGTTGATTCTGTCGTCGAGTGGTGATCTGAAAAAATATGTCAAAATAGCGTTAAGTCTCTCCGATTGGCAAGCGTGGAAGGCCCCCCAGACCGAAAGCATTTGGCGGGGAGCGCATTGGGCTTACCGAATGCCGGTCTTTGTGGTTTACCTTGCCTTTGTGTTGCTGACGTTTTTTTGGCCTAGCCCCCGAAATTTAGGGCATGTGATTGCCCAAACCGCCGCCGTCATTATTGGAGTTCAGTTTTGGTATGCCGATCAGGGCGGTGTTTACGTCTTGTGGTATCTCCCTTTGCTTTTATTGATGGTGTTTCGTCCCACTTTAACAGAAGCTCGGCCCCCTGCTCTGAATGAGGAAGATTGGGTTCGCCGTGCGGCCAGACGTGCAGGCATCCATCGGGGGGTGGATCCACTGGTCAAAACCATTGCTTAAGGTGATTATCCAATCCCTTGCCTGAGATGGTCCAATCCCTTGCCCGAGATGATTCGACACCTTGCCTGAGTTGATTATCCAATCCCTTGCCTGTTCGACCACCCCTCTAACGTCCTTGCGATTGTTGATTGAGCCGATAGACAAACGCCAGTAGGGCCGCAATCGCTTGATACAACTCGGGGGGAATTTCTTGATCGATCTTCAAGAAGCTCAAAACTTGCACAAGGTCTTTATCTTCACGAATGGGGATATTGTTTTGTTTGGCCAATTCTAGGATACGTTCGGCAGTGCGACCTTTCCCTTTGGCCACGACGACCGGTGCGGCATCGGTTTTCTCATCGTATCGTAGGGCAACCGCTTGTTGTCGGGGATCGGCCATACAGAGACTCCTTTTTATGCAATGAGGTTCAGTAAGGAGACCCCCAGCGGGGCACGGCTTTCCACAGCATGACGATGTTCTTTGTTGCGCACAGGGAGATCGACGGTGTTGCGAATATCAATAATCACGTCGCTGATGCCCTCCTGACGTAACTGCCCTGCCAGTTGAGGGACCTGCAAGCGGGCATCCAATCGGGCCTCATCATTCTCGATGTACAAGGTGGCATAAAAAGCCTTTCCATACCAGCGAGCATCGATCCACGTTTCGCCAAATTCCGAAAACTCACCATGCATCATGACCCCGTAGCCTCGTGGTCGGCTGGTTTCGTTTTTCTCGCTGGCCTCGCTATCTCCCGTTGCAGTGGGGTTCTGAATCGGTTCAGGAACAATCGCCACTTGAACCGTGGTCCACGATTGACCATTAAACATCGGGATTTCGAGTCGAACTTCCCCCCCCCGATTCATGGTCAAAAAATTCAAAGCCTGTTGCCCTTCAATGTGTTCCACTGCGGTTCTTAAGTGATTCAGGGCTTGTTGAACCGCAGGTGGGTCTCCTTTGGGATTATTAGCTTGCGTGTTCAAATTGGCTTTGGCAATACTACTGACCTCTTGTTGTGCCTTTTGAACAAGCCCCTTCAGATCGCTGGCAACAATTCCCTTTGGCTCGTCTGCAGTGAGAGGTCGGGTCAGAGCTTGTGCCATTTTCAATTCGTAATGAATACCCCCGTGACGAACCAGATTTTGAAGTTGCTGGGCACTCGGTGGGCCTTCGCTAAGGAAGGTATTCGCAATTCGTTGGAGAGAGGGGGATTCGGGAAAATTCTGACGTAATTCGCTCAGCGTTTTGAATACCTCACCTAACAAAGGACGAGAAAAAGTATCCCGCAATACCGACTGAGCCACCATTTCCGCCTTTTGGGGAGAATCGGGTACCGGTCGTAAACGAAGGTCTCCCGAAGGGGTCACTTGAACTTGGGCAACCACTTTGCTACCAACAGGCAGCGGCGTCTCCGCTTGAGCCTGCGATTCTTGAAGCCCGAGACGAACGAGATATTTGCCATCGGGTAACTGAGAAAGAATCTCGACTCGTTCAATCTGAGTTTGGCCGAGTGGGACGGTCGGTTGCGAGCTAGGGGTTGGGGTTTCGGGCCGAACAACCGCTAATCCTTCTTCGATCCGAACCGAAACCTGTGTGCCGGGTTGGAGCGCACTGGCTGGCGCTTGCAAGGTCAGGGTTTTTCCTTGCACCGAAATCACCAGTTGATCCGCCACAATGGCTGTGACAAATCCTTGAAGGGTGGCCCCTCTAGCGAACTGGGTTAAATCACCCGTGACAATAGGATAGCGGTTCGCCAGTAAGGCCGAGGTTGTGGCGTTGATCTGGGCCGCAGCAGGTGTGATGGGTAACAGGGACATAACTCAAGAATAACCTATGTTACAATCATCTTCGAGCCGATTTTGGGAAATTTGCCGAGATCGGCACGGGTTCTTGTTTCCCATCCGCATCAATAAACGAACAGCGAAATAAATTCTTCCCAATTTAACTTTGACTCGTTGGCAATCGTTATAATAACATCTCATCTCAACACACTCTTGATGGAGATTGCTCCATGAAACGTATCGGGTTTGTAGTCCTTCTCGGGGTGATTTTCACTCTACCGAGTTTAGCCGCTGAGCCGAAACCACTGGAACGGGTTCCTAAAGATGCGGCTCTGTTTGCTCACATTCGTGTTCGTGAGATGATGGAGAGTAACCTCATCAAGGAGTTTTTGAAATCTTTGGACCCCAAAATTCAGAGCCAAATTTCAAAAGAATTGGCATTTGAAAAAAATTTTGGTCACACACTTGCCGACTTGGAATCGTTGACGATTGTTCTTCCGCGTGTGAGTGAGAACGACCCGTCAGAATCGGGCTATGTGGTGGTGGTGACCCAAAAACCTTATGACAAAAAAAAGCTCATTCAAAACCTGAAACGAAAAGAGGAAAAAAATCCAATCGATCCGAAAGCCCCCCAGCTTGAAATCCCCAAAAAGGCCCAACAACCTGCCGCCCCGTGTCAGCCTGCCGAGCCAGCCGTTGCCAAAAAACTTCCGGAGCATGTGCTTCCCTTGGAGCTATATGGATGGAATATGGTTTTTGTGGGTGATCGAGAATTTATCCTCGTGAGTGATCATGCTCTCGATTCGGTTTTGAATTTGAAGGTGAAAGAAGTAGGACCGCATAGCGCATCCTTAAAAAAGGCCGCCTCGGATCGTTATTTAGCCGTCGTTGGTTATCACCCTGCCGCGGGAGTGGAAGAATCAATTCCCCCAGACGTCAAGGCCGATGTCAAGCCCTATTTGGATGCCTTACTGCCTGCACATGGTGAACTGACCCTTACCATGAAAAAGGGAATCGAACTCGATGGCATTTGGACATATCCCAGTGAAGAAAAAGCGAAACAAGGTCACGAGTCAATCCAAAAATCACTGGAATTATTTCACGATGAGTTGGAGAATGCCCTGCGATCGAACCGAGATAATCTTTTGCTGGAACTCTTTGGCAAATCGTTAAAAACCCAACTCAAAGCCGTGAAACCCAAAACGGAAGGGAAAACGGTGCAATTCTCGTTGGCATTACCAATCGAAGATACCAAAGAATTAAGCAAACGTATCGCCGAAGAAATTGATACGAATTTACCCCGAATCACCTCGATGAATAACTTGAAACAAATCATGATTGCCCTGCATAATTACGAATCGGCTTTTACTGCATTCCCAGCAGCAGCGATTTGCGATAAAGAGGGCAAACCTTTGTTGTCGTGGCGGGTGGCAATCTTACCTTTTATTGAAGAAGAGAATTTGTACAAACAATTCAAACTGGATGAACCTTGGGACAGTAAAAATAATAAACCCCTCATCGAGAAAATGCCTAAAATTTATCTCATGCCCGGAGAACAAGACAAAGCTGGTTTTACTCGCTACCGAGTTTTCATTGGGAAAGATGCTCCCTTCGATTACAAAAACCAAAGGGGGCTTGCCACCATAACCGATGGTACCTCCAATACAGGGGCCGTGTTTGAATCGGCTGACCCTGTGATTTGGACCAAACCCGATGAGATGGAATTCGACATGAAAAAAACCACCACGAAATCTCTTTACTTCGACAAAAAGGGGAAATCCATCGTGGCCATGTTTGATGGGAGTGTCTCCAAAATCGAAAAAAAAGTACTTGATAAATGCTTAGGTATTCTTGTTTGTCCCAACGATGGTCAAGTTTTACCCGAGCTGAGGGAAAATCCCGTTCCCGATCGGGGCTTACCTGCCCCCCCCCCGCAAAATAATTAAGGGGAACGTCCCATACAATCTAACAGATTCTAACTAGGGATACTTACTTTTTCGACCTTCTTCGCCCAAGATTCCGTGCCCCAAAATAAAATAAGCCAACGGAGGTCGAGAAAAAAATGCTGCGTGAAGAACAGATCGACATTCGCAAACAACGGGCAAAACAAACCCCCTTCCGTATCGAAAATCGAGGCAAAAACCGTGTTTTCTCGGAATTTCAAGTGACCAATCCCGAAAGCGGTGGTTGCTACCTTGTTCAGATTCGTGGTTTTGAAACAGGTGACAATTCCTGCACCTGCCCCGACTTTCGCTCGAACACACTGGGGACCTGCAAACATATCGAAGCCGTGTTGGAGCATCTCAAAGAGGATGCCCCCGAAGCGTTCCGAAAACGCAAAGCCGCCATCACCAAAGCCGAAGTCACCCTCGATTATTCCACTCCGCAACTCCGGTTACGGTTACAAATTCCCCCCCGTCATTCGGATGCCCTTGAGGAATTGGCCAAACGCTTTTTCGATGAACAAGGGTATTGGAATAACCATTTCTCCTACCACGAATTTATCCCCGCAGCCGAACAAGTTCCCGAAACGGTATCGATCTCTTCCGATGCGTTGGACTTTATCGATCGAGAGTTAGATCGTATTGCACTGTTGCAGCGAGAAAAAGAATTGCTGGCTGAACTCGACACCGGCAGCGATTCCTTACGTCATCTTCTAAAAGTTCCCCTCTACGATTATCAAATTCGGGGAGCCATCTTTTTAGCTTGCCGCGGTCGTTCCATCCTCGGTGACGATATGGGATTGGGTAAAACCGTTCAAACCTTGGCCGCCATCGAGTTGCTGGCCCGAGAACGGGGCATCTCCAAGGTGCTCGTCGTGGCCCCTGCTTCCGTGAAATATCAATGGGAAACTGAGATACGCAAATTTACCGATCGTTCCGTTCTCGTGATTGAAGGTCTGAAAGAAAGTCGAGAAAATCTTTATCAAAGCGAAGGTTTTTTCAAGCTGGTCAATTACGAACAAGTGGTACGGGACCTCGATTCCATGAACGCTTGGCTCCCCGATGTGATTGTTCTGGATGAAGCGCAACGAATCAAAAATTGGACCTCGAAAACTTCGCGGGCGGTGAAAAAGCTCCAGTCCCGTTATGCCATTGTTCTAACGGGTACCCCTTTAGAAAATCGTTTAGAAGAACTTTATAGCATTGTTCAGTTTGTGGATAATCGCCGATTAGGACCTGCCTTTGAATTTCTCCATGAACACCGAGTATTAGACGAACAGCAAAACCTCATCGGTTATCGGAACCTCGACAAACTTCGGGATAAACTGGCGCCGATCCTACTCCGAAGAACCCGTTCTGAAGTCTTGGGGCAACTCCCCGCTCGTACCGATCAAACCATTGTGGTCGAATTATCCTCAGTCCAAAAAAATCTGTACGACGAACAACGCACCACTCTAGCCCGCCTGTTGGCAAAGAATTATCTCAGCGAGTTAGATCGCAAAAGAATTTTGTCCTGTTTGGTGAACCTCCGTCTGATTTGTAATGCGTCTTCGTTGTTCGATAAACAATGGAACGGTTCCCCCAAGCTCGAAGAATTTGCCGAAATTATTCAAGAAACCACTGAAGGGGGCGCCCATAAGGCAGTCGTGTTTAGTCAATGGGAAGGGATGATTCGTCTCGCGGCGGAAGTATTAGACGAATTGAAAATCCCCTACGTTTTACTTCACGGGGGTCTCAGCGGAGCCGAACGACGAGGGGTTCTCGAACAATTTCAGAAACCCGAGTATCAAGTTTTTTTAAGTACCGATGCCGGTGGGGTCGGTCTCAATCTTCAACAAGCAGATACCGTGATCAATTTAGAACTCCCTTGGAACCCTGCGGTGTTGGAACAACGCATTGCGCGGGTTCATCGGATGGGGCAAATTCGCCCCGTGCGGGTGATTCACTTTGTCACACGGGGGACGATTGAAGAACGCATCCAAAAAATTCTCAACGAGAAACTTGAACTCTTTGCCGGTCTTTTTGAAGGAGAAAGCGACGAAGTTTTGTTCCAATCGGTAGCAGATACTTCCCTGCTCGATGGAATCCGCGAGTTGGTCGGCGAAGAGTCTCCGTCAAGAAAAAGAACGCCACCCGCAGAAAAAACGGCCCCCTATCCTGTGGAAAAAATTCTCGATTCCCTGACCGAATTGGCCGAAGCCCTGAATCAATGGCCCCACGAATGGCCACTCGATCAACCCAAACGATTACGACTGGAGGTGGCCCTGAAGGGGATACTTGAACGGCTCGAAAATTCCCAAGTGGGGGAATCGTCTTAAGCAATCGTACACTCTACTAACTACTCGTCCCTATTTGGAATGGGAATGGGGTATCACTGATCTGAGGGAACGAATGGTTATCAGAACGCAGTGAAGCCCGACTTGCCCTCGCTGCAAAAATGGCTCGTTCTGTCTGAGAGAACAAATCGTTACCAGAATGCAACGGAGCAACATTAGATCGTTCATTCTCGATTGAGAATACCCGCTTCGAGGGAACGAATCGCTACCATGATTATATGCGAACATTTCAGGCTTTGGTTTATCGGAATTATCGCCTTTATTTTTTTGGGCAAATGGTCTCGCTGATTGGTTCTTGGGCCCAATCCGCCACTCTCTCGGTTCTGGCCTATAGCTTGACGGGGCAAAATAAATGGGCCGCTGCCATCACGATTGCTCAAATTGGACCGACATTCATCTTCGGTGCGCTCGGAGGAATGATTGCCGATCGCTTCTCAAAACTCTTGGTCATCACAATCACTCAATTAGTCTTTTTGGCTAGTGCCATCACCTTAATGATCTTACAGTATTTCAATAGTCTGACGATCACGGGTATGCTCAGTGTGATGGCCCTTCACGGAGTCGCGCAAGCAGTCGATTTACCTGCCCGATTAGCTCTTTTGGGCAAACTCGTCCCTAAACATAGTATTGCCAATGCCGTGGCTCTCAATGCGTTGTTGTTCAATGTGGCTCGTCTTCTTGGACCTCTCACGGCAGGGATTCTTCTTCGTGTCACCACTCCCGTTGCCTGTTTCGCGATCAATGCCCTTTCCTACGGAGCGGTTCTATTCGCCTTATATCTGATGCGTATACCCCGAACCACCGAATCAGACGATTCCGATCCCTCGCCCAAGGCGAAAGGTTGGCGTGTCTACGCTAATTATCCAAATCTATTGAAGGTGATCTTCGTGGTTGGCATCGTTTCTGTTGCCGGTTGGCCGACCCTTTCTCTGCTTCCAGGTAAAGCGACCGAAATCTGGAACGATCCTCGCGGAGGGGCCGACCTGCTCAGTAGCGTGGGTCTCGGGGCGATTCTGGCCACACTGACGATTGCTACCTTTGGGGAAAAAATCCATCGTAAGGCGCTGGTGTTTGGGCCGGTATCTATTGTGATCGGCTTGATCGGCCTGAGCCTGCTTCAACAACCCCTATGGGCATTGCTGAGCTGCATGTGGTTTGGTTTTGGGATGCTGTCTTTTTTGCCCTCGGGACAATCGATCGTGCAATTGGGGGTGGCAGAACGAGACCGTGGAACAATCATGGGGTTATGGGCCAGCGTTTTGGCAGCGGGTGTACCGATTGGCAATCTTGTGATCGGCCCCCTTGCGGATGAGATCGGCCCTTCGAGAGTCTTAATGCTCCAAGCCGGTGTGGTTTTATTCATTCCTATATTGGTGTTAATTTTGGGAATCTGGAGAAAATAATCGGCTAAAATAGAGGAAAGGAGGAAGGTTTTGCAGGGAGCATAATTCTCGCTTCAGACAAAGAAGAAATCTCGCTTGACCTGAAACTTCAACTGGCTTATTTGGGCAAATGGGGTTATCTTCTGTTTAAGGAAAAGAATCGATGAAACGTTCACTCGCGATGATGGTTCTGCTTATGGGAGCGATTGTGGTCCTCGCCCAATCGGTGCCGAGTGTACCTGCATTACCAAAACAACCCGAAGACCGTCTCTCGGACTTAGCCAAAGAACGGGAAAAGCTCCGCAAAGAAATCGACGAAACCAAAAAGCAATTGGTAGAAGAAGATAACTTCAGTGAAGAAAGAAAGAAACTTCGAGAGCAACTTGATGTGCTTTTGAAAAAGTTAGCTGAAGGGCCAAAATTTTCGGATAAAAGTGAGCCGAAAAAGAAAAACGATCCGGCAGAGCCGAAAACATTACCCAAAATCAACGATAAGGATATCAAGCCAATAGACGCCGTGGCAGCCGCGATGAATCTTTACAAAGCGAACGATTTTGAAGCGGCCTCGCGAGCGTTTAAGCTAATCGATTTGAATACACTCATAGCAGAAGATCGGGTATTTGTGCAATATATGACAGCTTGTTCCCTACGCAGATGGGGCAAACTCTCAGAGGCAGCGGCGATCTATCGTGAAGTCGCTGCCTCGGATGTCGAATATCTGGCAGAATTTGCGAAGTGGCAATTAGAAACGATTAACTGGCGAACCGATATGGAAAACCAGTTAAAACAGCTGCGTGACAAACGCACTAACCCCGGTTCGTAATGTCAACAACTGTACTATCTTCGATCCATGCCGAGAAGGAACTCCTTCACTTGTGCGAGCGGACCAATCGCCTGACCGAATCGATCCGCAATCGCCTCAAAAAAGGAGACTCGGCCAAAGATTTGTTAGATCTACTGGAACGAATGTGGGAAAATCCCCCTCAGTGCGAGTTCCTTTCCGAAGCAACTCGACGAGTTTTGGAGATGACCCTCAACGGAATCGACCTTGCTAGCAGTGCAGGTCAACATTGGCTGACCTCCGCGTTTGAGGAACTCGATCGCCTCACCAAAGCGGAACTATTTCGTCGGGCTTATCAGTCCAACGAATAAATCAGCTTAGGAATAAAACGGACAACGAACAAAACGGCTCTCGAATAAGCCGATGAGAACATTGAACCTTCAACCTGATTGACCTCATAATATGGCCTCTACAACCCCTGTAGTCTCCGCGCCCCGCACCGTTGAATCAACCGCTCCTCAGGTTGGTAACAGACAGACCAATACCGAGGCTTCCGGCTTTGCGGAATTACTTGCCGCCCTCAGCATGGCCAACATTCCTCTCATGAACCTGCAGAATATCTTAACTCAAGTAGGGGATATAAATGGAAATGTGGCCGGTGCAATGTCGAATCTTTTAGGGCAGATGACCTCAGGCATGCCAAATGCTCCGGCCTTGCTGGCGCAGCTTCAGGCACTGGCCGCGAATCCCGCTTCCGCTCCCTCAACGTCAATCAATGACCTGCTCAACCAATTGGATATCGCAGCCAATACCCCTGCAGCGATTCCCGCCTTTCCCACACTCGTACCGCAACCAAACACTTTGAACACGACCGATCCGAACTTGCAGTTCCCCAATCAACCCCTTCCGATCGACAACACGGTTCCTGTGGCCACTCAGAATACTCAAACCGCGTTGCTGATGCCTCCCACACAGAACCCCACTGCTCCGCCCGTGATTATCTCCGGAGGCCGAACGCTCCAGAATCCTACGCCTGTACCAGCTGTTCCGGTTCTGCCACCTAATGCGGTTTCCTCACTGGTAGCGCCAGAATCATTTGTTCCGATGGATCCGATCGAACAGCCAATTCAAGAAATTCTCCCGATTATCAACTTCGGCTTTACAACAAATAAAACACCTCAACCCCCTGCCTTATTGGAAGAGGTAGCCGAGATGAGTGTAGGGCCAGCCCGTGAGGAACCCGAATCAATAAATCAAGTAGGTTCCTCAGAGAAAATCAATGTGGATCGTTTGATCTTCCAAGCACAGTTCAACGAACTTCAACTTCAGCAGCGAGCAACAGTTCCGAAAAAGGCGCCTGGTTCGGGCGAGATTACGAATGCCGCTCGCATTGCGAACGAAATCGTGACCCGTGCGGAAATGATTTCTCAAGGGACCAACACCGAATTCCGTCTTCGCTTGGATCCGCCCGAATTAGGCACCATTCATATTCGGATGCAACTGGGCCCCGAAGGATTACGAGCCGAAATGACCGTCTCCTCTGATGCGGTCCGACAACTGATGGAATCACAAATGCCCGATTTGCAACAACGCTTGCAAGCAGCAAACTTACAACTGGTTAAGTTCGACATCCAACAAGAACAAGATCGCCAAGAACAACAACGCTCTTGGTATCAACAACAACCCGCAGAGGAAGAGGTTTCCTCGACAGGCCAAAAACCGTTTAATCCCCGAGTGACCCCGTTACCCACTCGTGGTGCCTTGTTAGATATTCGTGCTTAATTAATGTCCCCCTCCATTGGAGTTTGAACATGGCGAGTTTATCATCCTCGGCGATATTAGGTGGGTTCGATACCTCACAATACTTGCAACTGTTGGTTGCTCAATTACAGAACCAAGACCCACTGAATCCCGTGAGTAACAGCGAGTTCCTTTCGCAGTTAACCCAATTACAATCGGTGGCCTCTTTGGGAGAATTGAACGCCAATTTTTCTCAATTGTTGAAGCTCCAACAACTCAGCCAAGGAAGCTCCCTACTGGGGAAATCCGTCGAGTACAGCAAAACAGGCATCGGTTTAGCCTCGGGTACGGTGACGGCTGTGAATTCTGATGGCAAGAATATCTTTCTGACCGTCGGGACCGATCGGGTGGCGCTCGATGATATTCGCACGATTATTTAATAATAACTCCGACAATAAGATTTGACAATAAACCTCTAAGATTGATCAACAACACCGAATAAATATACAAACCCCCTCATTGTGACGTACAACGAGAGATAACATCATGGCATTAAATGCACTCTTTACCGGTTCCTCGGCCCTGACTTCGTTTTCCGAAGCTCTGAACGTAGTTGGTAATAACTTGGCCAACACGAATACCTCGGGCTTCAAAGCGCAGCGGATGAATTTCAAGGACTTGGTTTATCAAACCTTGTCTTCTGGCTCGGGACCTTTTGGTTTCCAAGGGGGCACGAACCCCGCACAAATGGGCTTCGGGGTCGGCGTCGGCTCGATCGACACTTCCTTTACCCAAGGGAACATTACCGCGACCGGCCGACCGACCGATGTCGCCTTGCAAGGGCCGGGCTTCTTCGTTCTCTCGAATGGCTCTCGCACTGCTTTCACTCGGGCGGGGACCTTCGAGGTCGATGGCGGAGGATTCTTAGTTGATCCCGGCACCGGTTTTCGAGTCCAGAGATTTGGTAACGTCGGGGAAACTGGTGTGCCCAGTTTCCAAACCGTTGGCGATTTGAATATCCGTGTTCCATTCGGGATTGGTGTTCCGGGAATTGCCACTACCACCGTGCAACTGCAAGGAAACCTCTCTGCCACGACCCCGATTGGCGATCCGTTTAGCACCGCCATTCAGATTTTCGATACCCAAAGTACCCCGCGTGCCTTGAGTGTGACCTTCACCAAAACCGCCACCAATACCTTCACTGTGAGCGGGACCGTGGCAGGGGGCACCGTCACCTTAAGCTCTACTACGGTCACCTTTGATAACAACGGGTTATTGCTCTCACCCGCAACGATTACTGCCACACTGACCCCGAGCGGGCCGAATCCGCTTCCTTCCGTTCAGAACGTAACCTTGAACCTCGGCAACATTGGTCAACCGAACGGACTCACCCAATTTGGCTCTGCCTCGGCTGCCGCTGCAGTCACGCAGGATGGTCGTGGGGCCGGTGTTTTGACCAGCGTTACGGTCGATGCCGGCGGCATTATCCAAGGTACCTTCTCGAACGGGCGGGTTCTTCCGATTGCCCAATTAGCCGTGGCGGTGTTCAACAATTCGGGGGGGTTACTCCGTCAGGGTGAAAATTATTATGGTGTTTCGCCTTCCTCGGGAGAACCTCTGATCGGACCGGCAGGTGTTGGAGGTCGAGGGACCATTCAAGGAAGTGCTTTAGAATCTTCCAACGTGGATATTTCCATCGAATTTTCTCGATTGATTTTGGCCCAACGGGGTTTCCAAGTGGTTGCCCGTTCAGTCACTGCCAGCAGCGAAGTTCTTCAAGAATTGGCCAACATCATTCGATAATCTCTAACTCAAGATATGGCTCATCTCTAAACTCAAGAATCATCTTCTTAAAAAACCATCATCTTGATTCTAAGGGGGTATCCTTGCCTTGCGGAATCATCTTGAACTTGAAAAGGCATGCTCGCTTTGAGGAATGGAATCATTCTGAAATAATGGAATCATCTTCGTGGGGGGGGGAGGTTACCTCCGAATTTGTCCCCCCCCCTTGTTGTGAATGCCATTGTTCGAGTGTTAATAAAACTTGTCGCGGTTGGGCACCGTTATATTCCCCGACGATGCCATCTTCGGCCATCAAGTCGATCAATCGAGCAGCACGCCCATAACCGATACCGAGTGCCCTTTGTAATAACGAACAGCTTCCGCGACCTTCGCGAATCACAATCTCAACGGCTTCATTATAAAGTTTATCTTTCTTCTTTCCTTTTGTGCCGAATTCAGGGGGGGGGGAAGATTCCTCAGCATTTTCGGAGTTCTTCACTTCCAGATTCAAAAGTTCATCATCATACTCGGGTTCTTCGACCTCAAGATAAGAAACCACGGCCGAGATTTCCGAGTCCGAAGCATACGTTCCTTGAGCACGAACAAGGGTACTTGTATTCGGCTGCAAGAAAAGCATATCGCCTTTGCCGAGTAGTTTTTCGGCCCCCATCTCATCGAGCACAACGCGACTGTTAGACCGATCGGCAACCTGAAAACAAATTCGGGCGGGCAAGTTCGATTTGATTAACCCTGTAATAACATCGACCGTAGGGCGTTGCGTAGTGAGAATAAGATGGATACCGGCGGCTCGGGATTTTTGGGCCAAGCGAATGATTTGACTTTCGACCTCTTTGCGATTGGCCATCATGAGATCGCCGACCTCATCAATGATCATCACCACATAGGGCATTTTTTCGGGGACGGCAAACTTCGTTGCGTATTCCTCACCCACACGGCGTAAAATTTCATCGTAAGGGAGATCGTTGTAGCTATGGATATTGCGGACCCGAGAAAGTCGCATCAGGTTGTATCGTTCTTCCATCTTATCCACAGCCCAATTCAAAATGGCCTCGGCTTTATCGTTCTCCACTACCACGGGATGAAGAAGATGAGGCAACTTACCGAACTCGGCTAATTCGACCTGCTTTGGGTCAATCATGACCATACGGGCCTCGGCAGGGGTTCGGGTCAGAAGCAGGCTCAAGATGATCGAATTCAAACAGACCGATTTGCCCGTTCCGGTGCGACCTGCAATTAACAAATGCGGCATATCCGCCAGATCGTACACAAGGGGATTCCCTTCACTATCCTTGCCAAGGAACAGGGGAAGTTTGTACTTGGCCACTTTGTCATGAGCCGCTTGGATCAGTTCGCGAATTCGGACCACTGAACGATATTTATTCGGGACTTCGATTCCGACCGTGTTTCGATTCGGTAACGGGGCAACGATCCGCACACTCGGAACCTTCAGATTCAACGCGAGATCATCGGCTAACCCCGTGACGCGAGAAACGCGCAGTCCTGTTTCCAGAGCAATTTCATATTGCGTTACCACCGGACCGGTATTAATGCCCACTACCTTGATGTTGATTCCAAAATCAGCAAAGGTCTTTTCGAGCAGGGCCGCCACTTCTCGGAGATGCTTTTCATCTTCGGGCTGATTGTTATTGACAGGGGGTTCTTCCAGTAGATCAAGGGGTGGAAGATCATACGATCGTCTGATTGTTGCAAGCGAAGCGGTGCGTTTAGGAGCGAGTTCGGTAATCGGCACATCGGGCAAAGTCGGCAGCATGGGACTAGCGACCTCGGGCAAAGAAGGTTCCTTGGCTTGGACGATTGGGAACAACTCAGGTGATAAACCTTTCACCGGTACCACAGGGGGTTCCGGTGGTTTTTCCGTCGTTTTATGGACCCGTTTCAATTCGGGTTTCGCAGGAGGAGGCGGAGTCGATTCGGGGACATCTACCGGTTTTTGGAACCATGGGAGAATCGACAGACGGAGGAATCTTCCCGTTGCCTGAATCAGTCGAAACAAGGCCATAATCCCATGATCTAAGGCAAGGATGATTCCCACACCGATAGCACAGCTAAAGAGCAACCAAACTCCCGCTGGTTGAAATCGATCCGTGAGAGCATAGCCGAGATACGCCCCCAAGTTTCCTCCACCTCCGGCCAAGGGAGCCGTCAGGTGAGCCGTCGCGTACCAATCGGCCAGCAGCATCGTACACACACAGAGAAGCCCCCAGCCGAGCGCTCGGGTGATCGCCACCATCCAACGGGGAGAAATGACGAGGGAAAGGCAAACCGCTAGCCAGCCCAGCGTTAACGTGTAAATTCCCAGACCAAACGAATCGAACAAACGGGTGCGGAGCCAATCAATCCCTTCTCCAATCGCCCCTGCTAGTGGGGGATAAAATCCATAGGGATAATCATGCGGAGAAATGGGCTGCGTAAATATCACAATAGCCAGAATCAACCCCAGCAGGAGCAGGGTCAAACTAACGGGTGACGCCCGCCAAGGACGAGTGGGAATTAGTTTTGGTTGCTCGGCCATGATGCTACTCAACAAAGGCAGGGGGAAGGGGGTTCTCCCCGTCCTACAACAAAAGGTATCCTGTATTACTAAGATTTTCTACACCCCCCTGACCGAGAGCAGACTCAACGAAAACGGATTAGCCCTTACATATGTTACACGTTGCATTATGGGAACCAGAAATCCCGCCGAATACTGGGAATGTGGCTCGATTGTGTGCTGCTACGAATTCTCCTCTGCACTTGATTGGTCGCATCGGCTTTCGGCTGGATGAGAAATCGTTACAACGTGCGGGGCTGGATTACTGGCCTTGGGTGAAACTTGTTTTCCATCCCACCTTTGATGACTTCGAAAAAACCCTTTCACCAGAAAAGATTGTCTGCATCGAGACGCCTGCCCCGCAAACGTACTTGCAATTCCCATTTGAAGAAGGTCAGTGTTTGCTCTTTGGCAGTGAATCAAAAGGGCTGCCCGAATCCATCCGCAAACGATATGCAAACAAAATGCTTTCGATCCCCATTCTCAACCCTCAGGTTCGCAGCCTGAATTTAGCGAACTCTGTGGGAATTGTCCTGTTCCATGCATTAGCGAAACTCGGCAGCATCTGAGAGTCAGACATGGATAATTATCAGGGGATGGGGGAAGGACGAAATCCGCCCTCTCATCGATCCTTCCGATCGAGAAATCATGCCCCCCCCCTTATTGATCTTGTTCGGGAACAACAGCCATGCGCCGCGATTCTGCGGTAGGGATTTTCTTACGTTCGAGCATCACTAGGGCCGTTGGCAAAAGCACCATAAGGGTTCCTAATAAAAGTCGTTGTGTCAGTTCCACTTCTCCCCAAATCAAATCAATAACCAGAGTGAACAACACCTGTGATAACCCCACCACCGAGACCTTCGCAGGATCGCCCTGAGCAAACGCCTTGGTCAGAAAAATTTGGCCAAAAGTCGCGGAGACCCCGACCCCTAGCAGCATCAGCAAAGGGAGCGGTTGAACAATCTCGGCCAAGGTTCTATGACGCTCAAACAGGAAGAAGCAGGCGATACAAAACAAAGTTGCCACGGCCGAGAAATGAACGACGATCGCATTCGTATCGAAATTTTTGAGGCGATGCAAGCCAATCATGGCAATGGCTGTAGCTAGGGCGCTAGCCAAGGCAATGACAAAGGGCCAATCGTTGCTTTGGGTCAATCCTTCAGGGGAACGAATCAGCGAAACCCCGATCACGCCTCCAAAGACAGCAATCCAAACCCGTATCGAAGGCCAAGTCCCCAACAGGGGCCACGAAAGTAACGCCACCCAAATGGGAAAGGTATTTGTCAGGGTCGAAACAGTCGAGGCGGGCAAGTGATTCAGGGCATAATAGCCACCGATCAAACTGAGGCTTCCTGCAATACTGCGGATCCACAATCGGGGGGGGGAAAAATAAACAAACTTGGTCCCTTGACTGATGCCGTAAATGGTGACAAACACAAAGACCAAAAAAGACCGAAAAATGGCAGCCACTTGCCAATCGCAATAGTCCTTGAGGTGATGGGCCAATTCCGACATGATGGAGAAACTCAAGCAGCCCAGAACCATCCAGATGTACGGTAAAATTGACGAGCCGCTCACTTGATCTCCAGAGTAAATAGAATTTTGTAGAAATTTCTCCGACGAGTTCAACTCAGCGTAATCGTCCCCTGAAACAAATCGATGGTTGCACAACGTCCGCTTATAGAAACGTTGAAATAATCGCTTCCATCCAAAAAATGAAAGGGAAACAAGACAATTTTGGATGTGACGAGAATCCCCCCCTAGGCTTGGACAAGACGTTTTTTGCCATTAGGCAAGGCGTTTTTTTGTACCGTATTTGGGAGGTTCCGGCTCGCCGATAACCTCCAGAAGGTCCATGATAATATCTTCGCTGGTTTTGCCCTCGGCTTGGGCTTGGAAGTTGGTTCCGATCCGGTGACGCAGCACGGGGATAGCTGCCTTGCGAATATCATCGATCGCGACGGAAAATCGGCCATCCATGGCAGCAAAGGCTTTGCCCGCTGCAATGAGATATTGCCCTGCTCGAACACCGGCACCAAAATCGACCATCTTTTTGACAAACTCCGGCGCGGTCGGGTCTTTGGGACGGGTCGCTCTCACTAGGCGCGTCACATAATCGATGACAAAATCTCCGACAGGAACCCCTCGAACGAGCTTTTGCAGGTTGATAATTGCCTTGGCCGAGAGAATTTTGGTGATCTCCGCAGATTCATCTTTCGAGGTCATGACCAAAATACGTTTTTCTTCGTCCAAGGTGGGATAATCCACTTTTACATTGAACATGAAGCGATCCAACTGAGCTTCTGGCAACGGATAGGTCCCCTCTTGCTCGATGGGGTTTTGTGTGGCAATCACGAAAAAGGGGTCTGGCAAATCATAGGTTTGTTGGCCGACGGTCACTTGACGTTCTTGCATAGCTTGGAGCATGGCCGCTTGAGTTTTGGGGGGCGTTCGGTTGATTTCGTCTGCCAGAACGATATTGGCAAACACGGGACCATTCACAAAACGAAATTCCCGTTTGCCCGCCTCGTTCTCATCGAGAATCGTTGTTCCCGTGATGTCCGAGGGCATCAGATCGGGAGTGAATTGGATTCGTTTGAAGCTCACATCGAGAATTTTGGCGATCGAGGAGACCATCAGGGTTTTCGCCAATCCGGGAACCCCCACGAGCAGACAATGTCCACGGGTAAAGATGGCCGCAAAAATTTGATCCACAACATCCATTTGCCCAACAATCACTCGGCTCAGTTGCTCGATCATTTGACTGCGAGTTTGTGAGAACTGGGCTAGGTAATCCGCAATGCGATCCGTAGACATTAAACCCTCGGTTGAAAATTTTCGTCTCTCAATTTCTGAACAATCAATCTCGTTGGCTGCTTGTTATTTTTCTTTTCACCGCTATCCCTGTTAGGCTTCCCAGTCTTGCCAATTGTTGGCTTGTTTCCAAAAGGTCAGGGGATTTTCGTAAACGATTTTTCGGATAATTGCTTCAGCGTGTCCTCGGCGACGCATTTCCAAAATGAATTCGGGTACGGCCGTGGGATCACTTCTTCCCCAATCGCCTGCGGAGTTCACCATAATTCGATCGGTCCCGACCATCTCAATAATGTCGGCGGCTCGCTGGGCGGTGCATTTCGTCACCGGATACAGGGTCATTCCACACCAGAACCCATTATCGATAGCCAATCGAACGGTATGCTCCTCGACGTGATCGATACACACCCGATGCGGTTGAACCCGTCGATCCCCTTTGAGCATATCCACAATCATCCGTGTCCCCTTGTATTTATCTTCAAGGTGGGGGGTATGAATGAGGATCAGCTCGTTGGTTTTCATTGCCAAATCGACGTGCTCTTGGAAGACAATCGCTTCGTTCCGAGTGTTTTTGTTCAGGCCAATTTCCCCAATTCCTAGGACGTTTCTCTTTTTGAGAAATTCGGGAATCATGGCGATGACCTCCCGAGATAAAGAGACGTTTTCGGCTTCTTTTGCGTTGATACACAACCAACAATAGTGGCGAATCTGATACAGAGCGGCCCGCCGCGGTTCGTATTCGGTCAATTGCCGGAAATAATCATGAAAGGCATTGGCTGACCCCCGATCGAAACCGGCCCAGAAAGCCGGTTCACTCAGCGCCGCACATTGCGAGTAAGCCAATCTCTGATAGTCATCCGTGGTCCGCGAGACCATGTGAATGTGAGGATCAATGAATTTCATTGTACTGGTTTGCCTTTCGGGAAAGTTTCAAAGCTCCTATCGTTCATCATACACACCTTTCACCCGTGCAAGCAGGGTTTTCCGACAAACTCCTAGTAATCGATAATAGGCTATCAGAGTAATGGCAAACAAAATGGGTAAAGGTAACACAATTAAGACTCGGACCAAAACTTCCAAGGGATTACGCCGATAACCATAGCCGTAATAAGAACCTCTTCCCCCCCCCTCGAATAAGATCACGAAACCGGCCACCAGAAAAATCATCCCGAAAATCACCAGAAACGAAACCCCAACGGTTAAGCCAAATTGCCCTAGGGCTTTGCTCATTTCTTTAGAACCCAAAGCGATTCCCATTTGAATCACCAAAATCAAAATCGTCGAGGTCGAGAGAATCAAGCAAAGGATTGTCCCTAATCCAAAGACCGAGACCCCGATTTCCTCGAGGTATCGATCGCTCGTCGTCATCGATAAAAACAAAAGTAACACGCCGAACACAATCCCACCAATCCCTAATAGCCCTAACCATGCGACCGGTTTAGCATAATACCCGCTAGGCACATTCATAGCCAAAATCCGTGCAATACCCCCGAAGGCCAAAGCAATGAGCGCCGGTATCGCGGTCGCGAGGAGCATCAGCAACTGCAGGGTGAAATCGCTCCCTCGGAAAAATTCGGCAACGCTGCAGGCCGCGAAGAGCAGAATCATCAGGAGGGTCCCTGCAGCAAACAACACTGCCACCTGCTCGCGTCCCATGGCCCCTGCAAGGCTTTTCCATTCTTTCGCCAAATCCGGACGAGATTCAACAGTGATCGTGGAAACAGCAGAGGCACTTTTCTTGGAAGGGAGTTCCGGAGGAGAAACTGGAGAGATTCTGGGGTTAGGCTCGGTCCGAGCAATTTGCATCGATGCTCCACAACGGGGGCAACGTGTCGAGCGACCGGCGAATTCCGGACGGACCCGAAACGATTTCTCACAGGACGAACAGGATACAACAATCATCTTTCTCCCCTTCGATCCTAAAAATTATACGACCTTGGCATTTTTTTCTGAGGAAGACCCGATCGATGACTGACTGCTTATCAATCAAACACCAATGAAACACCAACCCAAAAGGGAATTTTAAAAGGTCCCCCCTTCACTCTCGAAAAATCGGAAAAGAATCGATTCCCCAAATGTCTCATACCAAGAAGAGGCGGAAAAAGTGCTTTATGCAGGAAAAGGGGGCCATCTTGACCTTTTGAACGCTTTGTAACAGGGTATCATTAAGCGCAAGTTTGACTATTTCATCCATCTAGTACAATATAACCAAACACTTCTGTGGAGTGCGCTGATGTTCCGTATTACCAAAGCTCTGCTTTTTCTGAGTCTTGTTCTCGGAGTGATTTCACTGGCTCCGATTTCTCACACATTGATGAAGTGGCGGCTCAGGGGTTGCGTCCGGCTCCGAAAGGGAATACCCCAACGCTTCCGAATCTTTTGCCACCCAACAGCAATAACGGGAACACTTTCCCCCTCAACAAGAACAACACGAATAACAACCTGACGAATATGATCATGCAAAAAAATGCCCAAACTCAGAACTTTGCCCCCAAGGGGTATCTCGGTGGCGGTGGAATTAATCCTCCCGTTGTGACGCCGAATCAGTTTCAATACAGCAGCCCATTCTTCAACCCGAACATGTATCAATTGAATCCTTCCCCGTTCCAGAACTTCAACCGGTTTAATAACTTCAGCAACTTTAATCAGTTCAACCCTTTTGGTGTGAATCCATTCCAAAACTTCAATCAGTTCAATCCATTTGGAGTGAACAATTTCAACAACTTCAATCGTTCAACCCATTTGGAG
>JAOAAA010000219.1 GCA_026419115.1 Gemmataceae bacterium | reverse complement strand
ATGTTGGTGATGTCTCTGCCACCCGTAGGAGTTTCCCCCCCGTTCGTAGGCGGATTCGGACCACCAGGCGGATTCGGACCACCGGGGCGCGGACCAGGGCCTCCCTTGTTGCCGCCACTATTGTTGGCTTGGTTGTTTCCGCCTTTTTTGCCGCCGTCTTCATCGTCGAGGAAGAACACCAAGCCGAGGATCAGTGCCGCAATCGCTAACACCCCGATCCCTACACCCACATAAAGGGTGACCTTACTTTTGCTGGCTTGGGGAGATTCTTTGTTCTTGCCTCCCTTTTTGCTTCCCTTTTTGGTGCCTTCTTTGCCATCTGAGGCATCGTCCTCCAGATCAGCAGGACTTTCGACTGTGAAGCGATATTTACACTTCGGGCAGTCGATTTTTCGACCAATCAGGTTGGGATTACGAATAGTGATTTTCGTCCCACATGATGGACATTCTTGTTTGAAGGTGTTGGTTGTCGTACTCATTTTTTCAGGGACTCCGTGAAAGCCGGCGGTCCAAAAGCTACCTAGTTAGGGTTTTATCATATCCCAAATTAGGGGGAAGGTGCAAACGGATTTCTCTGAGAAGTTGCATTCCTCACAAAAAAAACACCCGAACATTCAAAATGTTGGCACATTTTATGAAGGTAACAGGTAACAGATCGAACTCTCACACTTTGTCTTCTCATGAAGGTAAGGGGGAACGGATCGGAGCTTATTTCCATAATCGAAACGGTGAGAAATTTCGATCAACGGTAAACTTTGACTTGAGCATAGCGATAGACCACATTCCCTTGGAGGTAGCCTCGGCGTACTTCCTCAGCAACGTAACCTGAATTTCCTTCTTCTGCGGGCAGGACTTCGACCACTTCCATTTTTTCCGGATCGAACCGTTCACCTTCGGTTGGTATGGGGGTCAGGCCATTTTTCTCAATGGCTTTTTCGATGCGAGAAATGCTCATTTCGTAGCCGGCTAGTAAACTTTTGAGGGAAACGGCCAATCGATCCTGAGCATAACTGAGATTTTGAGCCTGCTCGATCAATAACTCGTTCACACTCTCATGCCATTCTTTGAGTTCCTTTTGTAATGCCAAGGTCGGCGGAGCCGCATTCGAGGGCGAAGAAGTTTTTGGTTGACGTCGCCACCATTTGGCCCAGAAACCCGAGGGTTTGGGGGGTTCGGGTGTCCTTCTGCTTTTCGAGGTAGCAGACGCGTCGGTCAAAAACTCTTCGGGAAATTCGAGCGGCTCCAGCACTTCGACATTCAAAAGTTCGTTAATCTCTTCGCTTTGCTTTCGCACTTGGCGGTAGGCCAGTTGGAGGGCGTCATGAATATCAAATAACGATTTGAGTAAAGGTTTGACTTCTGGTTCCGAAGTTTTGGGGGAAGCCTCGATTTTTGCCAACTGTTTTTGCATTTCCCCGACTTGGTTGGGCAGAGCTTGCAGAGGCTCCAGTTGAGTCAGTGTGTTTCGGAATGCTTTGGTTTGCAGGTTGACCTCATGACGCAAGGCCGTGAAGTGCCCCACGAGGGTTGCCAAGTCGATCGGATGAGGAGGCAACGGTTGAGGGCTAGGAAGAGCATTTAATCCTTGAAGCCAGTTGCGGAATTTCTGCAAGACCGATTCGATCTCGGCTTCATCCAGCAAAGGCGGTTGAGATGTAGGGTGTTGATTTTCGGTATCTAGGGGATTCATTGTTTTGGCTTAATGATTTGAAGCAACTGCGGAAGGCTGACTCGGGGTCGATCTTGGGGATGGATCAATTCGTCAATAATTTCTTCGACCTCGTTCGGGTTCAGGGGTTGTGTTAGCCAGAGATTCATTCGGGAATTTAAGTCTTTAATCTTCTCATAGGCTGCCCGAATTTCCGCGAACTTCTTCGGCTCACGTTCGGGAGGATTTTCCTTCACCAGTGTGAGATACCTAGCACGAATCGTAGCATCATCATCGAATTCAGACACACCCAAAATGGTGTACGGGGATGGCATGATTCACTCCTCTGATCCCACCTAGTTTACAACAGGACGAAGGCATGAGAAAGAGGCTCCGTTCCAATCCTCGGAGAATGGGTTCATCAGGGATAACTAAAGTTATTCCACTGGGTTTGTCTTGTCTGTATGAGAGGTATTATTTGAAGATTGTTTATTCTTTGGCTTTGATAAACGGAGAGAAGACCAAGTGGACGAACCGCGATAATCCCGGAAGGGCCGAGGTGAGAACTAATTTATCCAAAGCCGTTTTGAAAGCACTGGGGCCTTCGATTTGTACAGCTTGATTCAACGAATAGGCCGTGCGAGTTCCTTTCTCGAAAGTCACTTGTTGAGCAATGTCGAACATGCGAACGAGGTTGGCAATCCGCAAGGAACTTGGAGAGTTCGGATTGAAAGTCAGTTTGAACTTTTCACCGGAACCGACAGGCCAAGAAACACGGCTGCGCACCAGCGCCGCAGGGAAGAAGCAGAGCAACAAACAAAACATGTGCATTCCGAAGACGTGTAAGCCCATGAAAGGACCAATGCCCAAATGCAACAGAATGCTCCCCGTGACGACCAGCCAACGGAGTTTCGTCCACGCGAGGAAAATAAAGCCCAGTTCGAGCACTAAGGTAAAGATGCTAATTCCACCGGCCACGGCCGAACCGAGCATGCGATGATCGGCCAAGAAATGCAATATCGATTCATACGCCTTAAAGTGAACCATGCCAAACTCGGGGCTGGCGATACTCATCCAACCGGCTTCATGATTCCACCAAGCGTTCCCTTTAAGTTTCGCCATCCCTGCGGAAAGGTACATCAAAGAATAATGAATTTGAAGTAACCTGAGAGTGAGGTTGGCCAACCACGTTCTGGGAGGGCCTGCGAGAATTGCTTCGGCCCAAGGAACCTTTTGATCCCCTGCGCGATGCAAAGCTCGTGCGGCACGAAAGCGAGCATAAAGCCGATCGATCGAGAGGGCAGCCCCGCTGGGGCCAATCGCAAGGTAGAACAGAGCAATCGTCTGCATGGTATCTTGACCAAACAAATACCATTGCCCGCGATGGATGTAGAACAGCGTGCCCAGAAACGCTAACACCGAGGTAACCCGTGTCCAGACCCCCAAGGTGAACAACACCAACACCAGCAGAACCAAGGCATGCGCCAATCGGATACTATTGGGGTCTTCAAGGTGAAAATAAATCGAGAAATTGGGAATGCCAATATGGTAGGCTTGGCGGTAGTCGGTCCCCCAAACGTGATAATTCATCAACCACGATTCCCGTTCCGCGAGATCATTCGGAAGCGAGATATTTCGCCCTTCGTGGTCGACCCGTTCCCCCACAAGGAATTGATAAGCGCCGCGTCGATTATCACCGGGCATGCTCAAGCCGAGCCAAGCAATCACATACGAATTTCGTAAGCCAAACGATTTGGGATCGTCACTGGGGCTAAGGGCATCGGGCAGGACCGCAGAGAAATCGAGAATCTCTTGCCAGACCTTGAGTCGTTCTTCCGGTGGAAGGAAAGAAATAAACAGGGTCACGCCACGGCGATCATCCCAAGTGAGCGGGGGGGGGGCACTGTAAAGCTGCAATTGTTTGGAATCAAAGGCCAAGTATTCTTTGGCGCGTTCGAGGCGTTCCTTTTCTTTTTCGTCACCGAGTTTGGCACGGGCCACCATGAGAGAAGCGGTTTGCACCGGCCCCGAAATGAAATTCCGGACCTGTTCTTCGTGATCCTTGAGACTTAGGTTGAACTGCGTCCCCAACTCGGTCAATCGTTTGAGCAGAGCAAAGGCTTTGCGTCGCTCGGCGGGGTCTTCGGGTAAGTTCCTGAGAAATTGCATAATCGCCACCCGACGTTCCGGCTCGCCTTCCAAATAAATCGGAATTTGAGGGACCCGCCAATCGGTGGGAGCCACCCAGTACGGCGCCGTTCGACGTTGCGCATTCGCTGCTTGGTGATCCCACCATGCTTTGGGGCCAACGGTATCGAGCAATTCTACACTATAGGCAGCGTGGGTATACAGCGCCACAAGGCCAATGAG
>JAOAAA010000218.1 GCA_026419115.1 Gemmataceae bacterium | reverse complement strand
CACTTGAGGACGATTCCGACGCACGAACTTCTTCAAGCGATAGGCCGCACTCGGTGGACCAGCACTCACCGGCTCATGATTCAGGAACCGTTCGATGTCTCGGGCAAAACCGTTGGCCGTCTCGTAGCGACGATCCCGTTCCTTCGCCAACGCCTTCATCACGATCCAATCCAGTTCGCCTTTGATGAACCGCCCCAGTTTCGCCGGTTCGATCTGTCGATTGGCCGCCACCGTTGGGGCACGCTCACTGGAACTGAGCCGGCTCGACGGCGTGGGGGCTTCCTGCTCGCGGATCAGTCGCAGCATCTCCTCCAAGGCCATCTTCTTGAATGTTTCCCGCGTGATCGGCGTCGTGCCGGTGAGTAGTTCGTACAGAATCACTCCAAGAGCGTAAATGTCGGCTCGCGTATCGATGTCGAGGCTGTTGAAGCTCGCCTGCTCCGGTGCCATGTACAACGGTGTACCGAGTACTGTGCCGAACCCCGTGAACAGCGAATGTTCCGTCAGTTGCAACCCTGTTGTTGCCTTGGCCAACCCGAAGTCGATCACCTTCGGCACCGGCTTGCCATCGTGGCTTTCCACGAGGATGTTCGATGGTTTCAAATCCCGATGGATGATCCCCTTTTGATGGGCGTGTTGCACCGCCGAGCAAATCTGCATGAACAGGTTCAGCCGCTGGGGGATCGTGAGCCGGTGTTGATCGCAGAAGTCGTTCAGGGGGATGCCCTTAACCAACTCCATCACGAAGAACGGGGCACCCGATTCGGTCGTGCCGGCATCGAGCAGCTTGGCGATGTGCGGATGATCCATCAAGGCGATCGCTTGCCGTTCGGCCTCGAAGCGAGCCAGAATCGTCTTGGACTGGCTGCGCTCCACGCGGATGAGCTTGACGGCCACCTTGCGTTTGATCGGTTCGGTTTGTTCAGCCATCCAGACGGTGCCCATGCCTCCTTCGCCGATTTGTTGGAGCAATTTGTAGCGTCCGGCAATGAGTGTTCCAGCCACTTCGGATAAGGGTTGATAGCCGGTAGTCTGGCCGAGCGGTTGGGCCGGTGAAATGGCGGCATCGGCAGCGAGCAGTTCCTTTACGCGGGCTCGCAACGCTGGGTCGGGGCATGCCTGCTCCAAAAACGCCGCTCGTTGAGCGGGGGGCAACTCCAAGGCTTGTTGAAAAAGGGATTCTTCGGTCATGCATGTTCCTCCTCCCCCTATTAGCGAGATTTTCTGGCGTATTGTTTCATTTTTTTGATTCTTTTGACATCAGGGCGTTTTTTCACTGAGTAGGACTTCGTTCGTAGGTCTTGGTACTTTTTCACCTCGTCGGGTTTACTCAGCCGCAAATCATTCCTGCATTCTGAGCTAAATACCAAGATCGAACTCGCTCTAACGCACAGGGTATCTGGTGCAAAAACGTTCCGAGGTGGTGATTATCCGCCCGTTTGTTCCCAACACATTATCTGCCTCATCACGAGATGAATTCCTCACAGGTTTACCCAAACTTCGTATTACTCATAACTTGCTGATGGGGGTTCGGCTTGAGGTCGGCGTTTCGTGAAATTCTTTCGTCGGTTGATCATCCGTAAAGTAAGATGATAACACCATTACGGAGAGAACCTTATGAACGATGTGGAGCATCGTTTCGTGGTGGGTCGATTATCGGAAGACCTTGATTGGTTCGAGACTCACCTTCGCAATGATCCGCAACGGGCATCGGCCGTGGCAACCACTCGCCTGAGCGCAGCATTGGTTCGCAATGTTGTGGGGCCTTTTTTAGATGGGGAAAAGCCCACACCATTACATATTGCCGTAGTGGGGGGGGCCGGTGCAGGAAAAAGTACCATCGTCAATTTCCTTATCGGGAAAAATGTGGCCGAAGCCAATCCCCAAGCGGGTTACACTCGACACCCCACCGCTTATGTGACGGGCAACGACTCGATCTCGTGGACGGGGCATATTGGCTTTCTCGGGCCGTTACGTCGGCTGGATCGAGATGAACCCAGCAATTTCGATGAAGATGTTTACAAAGTTCGACGTGTTTACGATGCTCCGGAAAATCCCCTTGGCGAGGTTGTGATTTGGGATTGCCCCGATATGACGACTTGGGCGGCAGGAAATTACGTTTCTCGATTAGTCGAAGTGGCCGGTCTGGCGGACCTGATTGTTTATGTCGCTTCCGATGAACGGTACAACGATCGGGTTCCCACCGAATTTCTGGAATTGCTCGTTCGGGCGGGGAAACCGTGCTTAGTCGTTCTGACCAAAATGCGAGAATCGCAAGCGAGTTCTCTCTGCGAACATTTCCGGAATGAAGTTTATCCTCGGGTGATCCAACAGCTTTCGACTAGTGGCCCTCAGGTTTCGACCACCAGTCCACCGGTCTTAGCTGTTCCCCATCTGACCCCCGAGGAGTTGGCCGACCCTGTCGGAAAGGCAGCTCGGTATCGCGTCGCGATTCTGAATCAATTGTTGGTCTTTGCCAGTCAACCCGAATTGGCTCGCAAAAGGGTGGTGCGAAACAGTATCGAGTTTCTGAAGAATCAGGTGGCGGAACTTTTGAGTTTCGCTCGGCACGATGTGGAAGCACTGAATAGTTGGTCCGCGTTGGTGGCCAGCTCGAAAGCCGATTTTCAGGAACGATACCGCAGCGAGTTTTTGGGGGGGGAAAATTTTCGTAAGTTCGATGAGGCCCGCGAGAAATTGCTCAACCTGCTCGAATTGCCAGGGGGGGGGAAGTTTATTAGCCTTGTGTTGCAGACCTTGCGGACCCCTTATCGATTCTTGCGCGACCTTGTCGTTTCTCTGTTGCTGCGACCCAGTTCGGGGTCGGTGAACGAAAAAACGGTACTGGAAGAAGGACTGCGTGCTTGGTTGGAGAATCTCCAAGCAGAAGCGGTTCGCCGAGCGGGTTCCCACCCCATGTGGAAACATCTCGCCGAGGGATTTTCCGGCGATTTACGGCAACAGGCGATAGATCGATTCCATCTGAGCTTCCGCGATTTTCAACTCTCCTCGACCGATGAAATCGAGGCGGCCGCTCGTATGGTGACCGTGGGTCTGGAAAATAATCCGGCTGCGTTGGGGACCCTTCGCGGTGGGAAATTGACCCTCGAATTAACGGCAATCGGGCTTGGCTTTTGGGCCGGTGGATTGAATTGGCCGACTTTGATTTACATTCCTTTGTTTGTCTCGTTAGCCCATCAGGGGGTCGAGTTAATCGTCCATCAATATGTAGAAGACAAACGCGCTGCCGTGCGGAATACCAAAGAGTTGGCCGTGCTCCAAAAAATGGCAACCCCCTTGGCCGATTGGCTCACGGAATGGCCTGCCAGTGGCGGAACCGCCTATGAGAAACTGCAAAAAGTATTGCGTAGAATTCCCGAGGATGTGACAAACCTAGCGAATCGAACCGAGGCCAAAATTAGCTCATGACTGATCCTGCTGCTACCCCCATGTTGCGCACCTTGTCGCCGTTGTTGCACACCCTTTCACGCGATCTACGGGCTTGGCTGGATACCCCTCACCTTCAACCGCTGAGTTTGATTGCTCGTTCCGAACTGGAAGGAATGTCTACCGATTTGCATCGGCAATCGCAGGCGTTGGATGTCGATCGGCCTTTACTCATCATCATGCTCATGGGGGGAACCGGTGTCGGCAAATCGACTTTGCTGAACGCTTTGGCGGGCGCTTCGGTGGCACCGGCTTCTTTCACCCGACCGACGACACGCGATCCGGTGGTTTACTATCACGAAACCATCAAGACCGAGAAACTCGATAAACTCTTGCAACATTGTCGATTGGTCCCTCACGATCGCCCGAATTTGATCGATAAAATCATTGTGGATACTCCTGACCTCGATAGTAACGATCTAGCGAATCGGGATAAGCTCATGGCGATCCTTCCGGTGGCCGACATCGTTTTGTATGTGGGCTCGCAAGAAAAATATCACGATCAACTCGGTTGGCAATTGTTCAAAGAACAAAGGAAACGACGAGCTTTTGCTTTTGTTCTGAATAAATGGGATCGCTGTCAACTGAACGGGGCCACCGGTCTTCGTCCCGACGAGGATTTGCTTCGCGATCTGAAAGCCGAGGGATTCGAGAACCCCATTCTGTTTCGGACGGTGTCGCAAGCATGGCTCGAAGAACCCAACGGCCCCGCACACTTGCCCGAGGGGGAACAATTTCGGGACTTACGCGATTGGTTAGAACTAGGGCTGACCCGTAAGG
>JAOAAA010000217.1 GCA_026419115.1 Gemmataceae bacterium | reverse complement strand
GCGGAAAGCCCTCTTGCCGACCTACCCCCAATTGGCCGAGATGAAGCTCATCGATTACAAAGTTCGCGTGGTCAATCCCCGAGAGGGAACCGCAGCCCGTGTCCGTGTCGTGATCGAATCTCAGGATGCCACCGATCTTTGGGGCACAGGGGGGGTGAGTGAGAACGTCGTGACCGCTAGTTGGTTGGCCCTTGCCGATGCCTTTGAATATAAGCTCTTCAAGGATGCGGAAGCCCGTAAGAATGCTGAATAATTTCTAACCCTCAAACCATCGCGAGACCATCGCGCTCAAACTATTGAGAGAGATTCACGCTAGAGAAGATTATGCCAATCGAATTACCCAAAGCGTACGATCCAAAAGAAGCCCAACAGAAATGGCTTGATTACTGGGATGAAAAAGGGTATTTCCGCGCCGATCCCACGCGACCAAATGAAAGCTATACCATCGTTATCCCCCCCCCCAATGTTACCGGCGCATTGCACATGGGGCACGCCTTGAACAACACCTTGCAAGATATTTTGATCCGTTGGCGTCGCATGCAAGGCCGGAATACCCTTTGGGTTCCGGGAACCGATCATGCCGGCATTGCCACCCAAGCCGTGGTCGAACGCCTTTTGCTTACCACCGAGAAAAAGACCCGCCACGATTTGGGGCGCGAAGCTATGGTCGCCAAAATTTGGGAATGGAAAGACAAATACGAAAAACGCATCCTCGGCCAGCTCCGCGAAATCGGCGCCAGTTGCGATTGGTCCCGCACCCGCTTCACCCTCGACCCCATTTGTGCCCGAGCCGTGCGCGAAACTTTCTTCCGCATGTTCAAAGAGGGCTACATCTATCGTGGCAAACGCCTCGTCAATTGGGATGCCCAATTACAAACCAGCGTGGCTGACGACGAAACCTATACCGAAGTGACCAAAGGGGGATTCTGGACCTTCCAATATCCGGTCATTGGTGAAAACGATATTTTTATTCGTTTTTCTACCACTCGCCCCGAAACCATGTTGGGCGATACCGCCTTGTGTGTGCATCCAAACGATGAACGTTACAAGCATCTGGTCGGCAAAAAAGTTCGGCAACCACACACCGGCCGCGAAATCCCCATCATTGCCGATGGTCAACTGGCCGATCCAGAATTGGGAACTGGTTGCGTGAAAGTCACACCGGCCCACGACCCGAACGACTATGCCTGTTGGTTGCGCCATCCCGAAATCGAGATCATCAACATTCTCAATCCGGATGGGACGATTGCCTCTGGCTTTGGCGAATACTCGGGCATGGATCGGGCGAAAGCCCGCGAAGCGGTTACAAAAAAGATGGAAGAATGGGGGCTGTTCGTGGAAAAAACCGAACGGGATATTCCCCTTCCCTTCAGTGATCGCAGCAAAACACCCATCGAACCTTTTCTGAGCGATCAATGGTTCGTGAAGATGGGTGATTGGCCCGATGGCTCGAAGAAAGGCTTAGCGCAACTGGCGATTGAAGCGGTCACATCTGGCCAAGTGAAATTCTTTCCAGAACGATACGCCAAAACCTATCTCGATTGGCTTGGCGAAAAGCGCGATTGGTGTATCTCACGTCAATTGTGGTGGGGGCATCAAATCCCGATTTGGTACAAGGACGAACTAGCCCCCTCTGAACCACCTATCCCCCAAGCACTCCAAGGTCTCACTCCCGAGCAGCTCGAAAAAGTGTCGATCCAGTATCAGGCCGAGAGCAAACGGTTTGTGGTGTGTGTGGCCCCCCATGCCGAAGAGATCGAAAAACGACTCGAAGCGGATGGTTTCCTCCGCGATCCCGACGTTTTGGATACATGGTTCTCGTCGGCCTTATGGCCTCATAGCACACTCGGTTGGCCCGAATCGACTCCGGAATTACAACGCTACTATCCCACCTCCACGCTGTGTACCTCGCGCGACATTATCACCCTGTGGGTGGCACGCATGGTGTTGACTGGGCTTTATAACGTCGGAAAAATTCCTTTTCATCATGTTTACGTTCACCCGAAAATTCTCGACGGTTTCGGCGAAACGATGAGCAAGAGCAAAGGGAACGGACTCGATCCGCTGGACATCGTCGAGATTTACGGGACCGATGCCATGCGCTACGGCATGGCTGCGGTCGCCACCGAAACACAAGATAGCCGGTTGCCTGTGGTGAATGTCTGTCCTCACTGTGGCACGCAAGTGCCCGTCAAGCAAGAGCACATGTACATGAGGACGAAAAAGCTCACCTGCCCCCAGTGCAAAAAAGCGTTTCGTCCGGGAGGCCCTTGGCCCACCGATGATCCCGAATTACCCACCGCCAAACAAGCCTCGGACCGGTTCGAGATCGGGCGAAACTTTGCCAATAAATTGTGGAACGCCACCAGATTCATTCTGATGAATCTCGAAGGTTATTCCGCAGGCGCAGTGGAACCAACTCAATTAGCGATTGAAGATCGCTGGATTGTCTCACGATTAACGACAACAGCTCGGGCAGTGACCGAGGCCTTAGAAGCCTATAAATTCGCTGAGGTGGCCAAACTCATTTACGATTTTGCTTGGTCCGAGTTTTGCGATTGGTACATCGAGATGAGCAAATCCCGTCGCAGTGACCCCATCTGCCAACGGGTTCTGGTCGGGGTACTCGATGGTCTGCTGCGTTTGGTTCATCCCCTCATGCCCTTCGTTTCCGAATCGTTGTGGCATTACCTGAACGAGGCCGCTCCGCAACGGGGCTTACCCTCTCCACAGCCCCGCCGAGAAAGCGTGTGCATCGCCGAATGGCCGACTTATCCTGCATCATGTATCGAAACTTCTACAGAGGTGAGCATCGCTCGAATGCAAGAGTTGGTGCGCGGGGTGCGGGAAATTCGCAATCGTTACATGATCGATGATAAAACAGCGCTGAAATTGACCGTCCGTTGTGATGCCAAAATCGCCGCAGAGTTTGAAGCCCTGACCCCGTTTATTAAGGCCTTGGCAGGAATCGAAACCTTGAATTTAGGACCGAACGTGAGCAAGCCCAAACAACCCGCCACACAGGTTCATCCCGAGTTCGAGGCCTATATTTCTTTGGAAGGTTTGATCGATATTGCGGCAGAACTCAAACGGCTCGAAAAGCAAATTGCCGAGAAACGCAAACAGTTGAGCGGAATTCAGAACAAGCTCAACAACGCCGATTTTGTGGCCAAAGCCCCCGCCGACGTGGTCGCCTCACAAAGGGAGTTGGTCGGTGAACTAGGCAAGCAAATTGCCTTATTGGAAAGCACCATGAGCGACCTTCAAGGAGGCTAAACAATTTCGTCCAAGGCCACTGCAAGGTTCTGGTTCGACATGGAAGCAAACTTCCAAGTAGTGATCGAAAACGAGATTTCCATGTGTGATTCATGAGTGACTGGGTTAAGACCAAGCATCTGGTGAAAGGCAGTGTCCTATCAGAAATAAAACCTTCTTGAGTGTCTCTAAAAAGATGCTCTTGAGTGTCTCTAAAAAGATGCTCTGAAAGCAAAGGCTTTTAACTCATCAATTCAACATGGCGAATCATTGAACCGTAAATTTGTCCTAGGCTAGGCTCAGGTTCCGTGTGCCCAAGCATTCATATATTCTTCTTGATCCTTGGTCAATTTATCGATGGTGATTCCCATCGAGGCGAGTTTTTGTGTGGCAACGTAGTGTTCGATCTCCACAGGAACGGTGTGCACGGCCGGCTTGAGTTTACCTTTATTTTGGACGCAATACTCGGTAGCGAGAGCTTGCGTGGCGAAGCTCATATCCATCACGCTCGGCGGATGCCCTTCGGCGGCAGCAAGATTCACTAATCGGCCTGAACCAATCACATAGATTCGTTTCCCATTCTTGAGCTTGTACTCATCGACTTCTCGACGAACATCGGGGGTTTTCTTGGCGGTCAATTTTTCCAATGTCACCAAATCGAGTTCAATATCAAAGTGACCGCTATTGCAAACCATGGCCCCATCTTTCATGGCTTCAAAATGTTCTTTGCGAATGATGTGCTTGTTACCAGTGACGGTAATAAAAATATCGCCAATCTCGGCCGCAGCCTTCATGGGCATGACCGAAAAGCCATCCATAGCGGCTTCCAGAGCGGCAATAGGGTTGACTTCGGTAATGATAACCTGTGCCCCCAATCCTCGGGCACGGGCAGCAACTCCTTTGCCGCACCACCCGTAGCCAGAAATTACGATTCGACGACCGGCCATTAATCTGTCTCTTATACACATCT
>JAOAAA010000216.1 GCA_026419115.1 Gemmataceae bacterium | reverse complement strand
CCTATCGGTATACGCAAGCGGGTGGCAAACGCCGATCATGAAGTCCCTCGTAAGCATTTTCAGTCTTCAGTCGAGGTCTGCCTACCTGAACCGGCCGCGAGTCTGTTCTATCAACGAAAATTTGAAAATGGTTGGCAAGGGGGATTGGTCCTCACCGTGAGTTCCCCCAGCGATAAACCTTTTAACAATTGGGATACTGTTGTTCCAGGAATCAATGCTTTTGTAGTCGTTCCCCGAGAACGCGATAGTTGGCTTTTCTCAGTCGCGTGGTTTCCAACCGGAGAAATCCGTTACCCGATTCCGGGTATTGCCTACATTTGGATGCCCTCTCAGTATCTCACGATGATTATTGGGATCCCGTTTGCGGTGACTTGGCGGCCTTATGAGGAAGTTCGTCTCGATTTTACCTATGTTCCTTTGCGCAGGGTCCGCAGTCAATTTTCTTGGGAAGTGGTTCCTTCTACCACCTTGTTCGCAGGGTTTGAGTGGACCAATGAAGCCTATTTCTTGGATGACCGGATCGATCGCAAGGATCAAATGTTTGTCTTTGAAAAGCGTTTTTATGGGGGAATTCGTTGGGGAATCACCGATCGTTGGCAAGCGGAAATTATCGGCGGCTATGTCTTCGATCGATTATTGTTCACAGGTCGAAATTATACCGACCGCAAAGGGAACCGCATTGAAGTGGCTCCCGGTCCTATGATCTTGGGTCGATTAATGTGGTTATTCTGAGAACAAATCGAAATCTCTTCAACGATTCACCTTCACGAATGGCCAAATCGGGGTATATCAAAATTCAATCATTTTCTCTCCCGAATGGTTTGGTGCGGAATGTCAGCAGCAGAGGAACAACAACGAGCCGGCGCATGGCGTGTCTGTGCGTTACTTCTGTTGGCAACAACACTGAATTACATGGATCGGATGACCCTTAACCAAATGGCATCCGAGATCAAACTCTCGTTTCAATTGAACAACAAAGATTACGGAATGCTTGAAGGAGGGTTTTCGTTATCGTTTGCCCTCGGGGGCTTATTCGCGGGTTTTATCGTTGATCGATTCAATGTGCGCTGGGTTTACGCTCTTGCCGTCTTGGGCTGGTCCGCCGCGGGGTTTGCCACTGGCTTTGCCACCGGCTTTGCCACCTTGTTGATGTGTCGCTGTCTGCTCGGTTTTTTCGAGGCTTGGAATTGGCCCTGTGGGATTCAAACAGTTCGTCGAGTGCTTCCCCCAGAAAAGCGCAGTTTGGGGAACGGGCTTTTTCAAAGTGGCACGGCACTGGGAGCGATTATCACTCCGTTCATCGTCTTGGGGTGTTTGTATTATTTTGATCCCGAGAGAACTTGGCGACAACCGTTATCTTTGGTGGTCGGTGGATTGGGAAGTACCGAAATTCCTGCCCCCCCCCATGTTTGGCGTTGGCCTTTTCGGATCGTCGGTTTGATTGGGCTGGTTTGGATTTTTTTCTGGTTGGTGTTGTTGAAACCCGAGCAATTAGCCCCTTCGACCGAAGTGCAACACAATCCACAACCTTTCTCCCACGTCCTGAAAGATCGACGATTTTGGCTGATGGCCTTGATGATTTTGGCGGTCAATACTCCTTGGCATTCGTTCCGTGTTTGGATGCCCCTTTACCTTCGTGAGGAGCTTGGCTACTCGCCGGAAAGCATGAACCTTTTCTCCTCGTTGTACTACCTCTTTGCCGATGTCGGCTCGATTAGTATGGGGCTACTCACTCTCCGACTGGTGCGACGGGGTCTGCCAATCCATCGTGCTCGAATGACGGTTTTCGGTCTGTGCATGGGATTGCTTTGGCTCACCGTTGTGGCCACGCAACTGGAAAAAGGACCCATTCTTTTGGGGTGTTTGTTATTAGTCGGATTTGCTGCCCTCGGGTTATTCCCGACCTACTTTGCACTTAGCCAAGAAATCTCGGCGAAGCATCAAGGTAAAGTGACCGGCACACTGGGGGCGATGAATGCCATTTATCTGGCGTTTCTGTTTCCTTCCCAAGGGGTCATCACCGATTTATTTGGAACCTACCGATATGGTTTAGCCTTAAGTGGTTTATTACCTACGGTGGCCTTTGTTGCTATTAGTTTGTTGTGGAACCGGAAGTAGAAAATAAAAGAACTCTGTCGTTCCCAATCCTTCAGGAAAGACAGAGTTGGTATGTGGCGACGAAGAGCCTACTCTCCCGTTAGGGTTTACAGGTCTTCGCGTTTTTCCTCAGCCGAATTGCGGATCCGCTCAGCCAACAAGGCCACATCGAAAGGCTTCTTGAAGACGTCGCTAAAGCCCACTTCTTTTAATTTTTCGGTGTGAGCATCATCCTCGGCGGCCAGCCCCACGATAAACGTGTTTTCATAAGCTGGGTTCTTTCGGAGGTTCGCAGTAATTTGAATGGCTTCGGTTCGTCCTAAGGCCAAGTCGATCACAATCGTATCTGGGTGGAACGATTCGGCCATGATACCGGCTTCAAATCCACTTTGCGCCACTTCGTACTTGAAATCTTCCGATTCGGGAAGAAGCTCTTTCAATCGTTCGAGGAAGACACGTTCTGCCCCAATCACAAGGAGCTTGTGCCATTCTTCTTCTTCAAGGTCTCCCAGCGGCATACCGTGTTCTTTCAGGAACTTGATCAGTTGCTCGCGAGGGATTCGTCGGTCTTGACTTCCAGGGATGCGATAACCACGTAATCGCCCCGAGTCAAACCATTTGGAAACCGTTCGAGGTGCCACTTTGCATATTTTGGCTACCTGTCCGGTCGTAAACACCTTCTTCATTGTCATAGGCCAGGCACTCCAGGCTCTGTCGTCATTGGCCCCGTCGTGTTTCTTCCGCCTCTCCGCCGAAAGGCTCGAAACAAGAATCCCTTGAAATGGTGATACAACCAAATGCCACACTATTTGATCGCTATCGTTCCAAGGGCCACTACACCGGGGGCACTGGAATATGGAGGAATGCGGGATCACCGCTCCGGGGGTTCCTCCGTCCTGTCAAGCTAAAAATCCTAATTGTGAAATTATCGACCTTCGTTCATCGTCAATTCAGTCAATTCAATCAATCGTGACAGTTCGACGAAACTTTAGGATCGATACCTTCTGTTTGAATTCTCAACTCGGGTGAGTCAGTGCATTGTTGCCATCCTTTGCAAACACACCGATTCACCAAATCATGCCAATTTATTCGTTTAGAATCCCTTCTCACTACAGGGATAAACCGCGAAAGTGACATAAACCTGACCACCGATTTCCGGTTGATCGCTCTGGGTAAATTAGCTGAATTTTATCGGCTACCATCATTCTAATCTTTCGGACAAGAGGGCATCAAAAAATGTAATTATTACATGATTTATCTTGCCGTTTTTAACTATTTCATCGAATTTATATCGCTATGAAATGTTGAACCGGATCGCTCAATTTCAATCGTTTTAGAAAATGGAGAAAATAAATATGTGATTTTCTGAGAGATTTTTCTTGAAAAAATTACACAATTCCCTCTACAGACTATCCTTTGTGTTGATTTTCGATTTTTCCTTAAACACTTATTGTTTTATCCTCCGTATCAATCGAACGATCTCACCAAACACCAGCACGCTAGCTGTGCTTCCGAAGATCAAAGCCCACTCTATCACTCCCAATGGTTGAGTCTGGAAGATCGAGCCACCAAACGTCACAATCAAGAATTGACCCACAATAATCAGGAACATAATCATCAAGAACGTGGGATTGGAAAGGACCCCCTTTAATCCCGATTGGTCGGGGGTAAGGGATCGGCAATTGATCGCATTCCAAACTTGGAATATGACGTAAACCGTGAAGAAAATCGAGGCCTGATACATCGTCAATTCTGGAAACTCTTTCGATTGCGGTGACTCCTGCCCAGCCGAGGGGGACTTGAACCATTCCAGATTTTCCATCCCAAGCAACAACCCGAGCATGACAATCACATAAAACCCTGCCGTGGATAGAATGGTGATGAACATCGATCGGGTAACAATGCTTTCATCGCGTCGCTTGGGCTTTGCTTTCATCAAGCCCGCCCGTGGGGGTTCGGAACACAAAGCAATCGCGGCGAAGGTATCCATAATCACGTTAATCCACAGCAACTGCAACACAGTAAAGGGAGGCTTCACCCCGAAAAAGGGGCCAAGAAACGCAATTGCAAGGGCCGAGACGTTAATGGTTAATTGGAATTGAATGAACCGTTGGATATTCTCGTACAAAGCCCGTCCCCAGTGTACGGCCTTGACAATCGTGGAAAAGGCATCATCCAACAGAACAATCTTGCTGGCTTCTTTAGCAACTTCGGTTCCTGCAATCCCCATGGCCAAGCC
>JAOAAA010000215.1:4089-4358 GCA_026419115.1 Gemmataceae bacterium | reverse complement strand
TCCCAAAGGTGAGTGAGACGGCGAAGCGAATTCCGGTAACACCGCTGGTGTGGGTTGTGCTTGGCTTGCGGGGATCGCCACGGCCGGCATTTCCTGAAGCCCGTAGGTTAATGGCTCGACTGATTGAGTGGGCAATGTTTTAGGTGCTTCTTCCGATCTCGCCTCGGGGGTTTCCTTTGCCAGATTCGTGACCGCCGTAGTACTTCTTTCAGATGGTGCCGAGGCCTTGTTGCTCGATTTTTTCGCCGAGAAGTCTTCTGGTGCTGCAA
>JAOAAA010000215.1:0-4079 GCA_026419115.1 Gemmataceae bacterium | reverse complement strand
AGCCACAAAAGGTACAATTCACCGGTTTACCAGCAAGAAATTCTGGGGTATCGAAAAGTTTGTAACAACTTGGACAGATTAGCTTCATGAATGGTTTACCTTCCCCAATGCTCTCTAAAGGTTTATTGAATTCAATCCTCAATGCCACCTTACGATGTGCAAGTTTTTGCCGGGGTATCGTTTTAAGAGAACACTGAACCTTAGGGCTTGCCTAAACTACCTAAACAGTGGTATTGTGATGAATATGGCAATTACTTTGGGGATCACGACATGCGGCAACTAACTATCTTATCTCTTTTAGCGTTTTTGCTCGTCGGGCTGAGTTCTGATGGGGTGAATGGTCAGGCCAAAGTGGACCCCAAAGATAAAGATAAGAAAGTTGATCCCAAGGATAAAAAGGTTGATCCCTACGAGGAAGAGTATAAAAAGTGGCCCACGGAATTGGGGGGCAAAAAGCTCGAAGATTGGGTCAAGGATTGTGATACCGCTTTTAACAAAGACCCCTCTTTGCGAGATGCTGCTTTGCGGATGCTTCCCAATTTCGGTCCACGTGCTCATCGGGCGGCCAGTGCGACTCTTCTGAAGGCGTTGACCACCGATCCCGACTATAATGTTCGGCTCACGGCCATGGAAATTGTGCCGTTGATTGGTCTCGACGATAAAGAGATTGACCAAGGTTTGAACTATATTTTCAGCCTGCTCCGAGAACCTTCGATCTTCACGAAAAGCGAAGCGATTGCCTGCTTGACGAAAATCGGTGGCTTTGAACCGGTTCGCAAGCGAATCACAGAAATCAATCAAATCGCCTTGAATCAAACTGGGGTGACCTCGTGGCAGTTGCGTCGCAATGCGGTCGGCGCCATCGGAATTATTGGGGGGCCTTTACCCAAGGACAAAGAAGGCAAAACTTTCACGGACCCCATGCCAGAAGCCGTGAAAACCCTCTGTACGGTTCTCCGGAACGATAACAGTATTATTGTCCGGCGACAGGCAGCCGTTTCCTTAACTTCGATGGGGGTGGTCGGTGCCAGTGAACAACTCACTTGGAGGCAAACCCTGCTCGATGTGATCCGCATCGAAACCAACAAAAAAGATAAGGACAAAAAAGATATCGGTGATCGTCCCTTGGAACTCACCTGTCGCATTTGCCTGATCCTTAATTCCCCAGATAAGAAAAAAGATGAGTCCGTTCATCTCACTGCAATCGCTGCCTACCTGAAGCATCCCGAACCGGCCGCTCGCGTGGATGCTCTTGAGGCGCTCGGGACACTCGGACCCGTTGCCGAGCCGTATTTGGGTGAGATTTACAATCTGTACAACGATAAAGAAATCCCTGTTGTTCTCACGGCCATACGAACCTCGACCGTTTTCAAGGACAAGCACTCGCGAACCTTAGAAAAACTGAAGGAACTGGTCGAGGCTCGCAAGGAGTATTTGAAAAAGAATCCCCCCAAAGAAAAACCCAAAGACCCCAAAGAAGAACCGTTTGATCCGATCAAGGTGACTGCAGAAGAAGCCATTAAATTCATCGAAGAGGGCCAGAAACAGCCTAAAGACAAAAAAGAGATGCCCAAACAGTGATAGCATTCGAGATTATTTGATCCTTGTTACATATCTCACCTCGATACTTCCCCATTTCTCGGTTGATCCCCTATTTCCCCCCCTTGTGATCTCGGTTCCTTTCCGCTCCCAATCCTAATTGTTGTAGATCGATTCCGAATCCTTGCAGTGGATTGATAACTCGGAATGAATCCTCCGCGCGACTCCAATTCTGGAATCCGAGTGAACGGGGATTACCTCTACAAACGATCTTTGCATATTGAATGGATGGATCAAGCGGAATGGAACGATGCCTATCATCTAGAATGATCTAGAATGATCTAGAATGATTCATTATTTTGAATGGTTGTCGATTGGTGGGAGAAAGCGATTGGTTCTAGTCGGAGATCATCGGCTTATTATGGGGGCATGAAATGGAATGTCTCATCAAACAAAAAAGGCCGAGTGAGTTCCCTCTCACTCGACCTTTCGCGCATAACCTGCTCAAGCAGATTGTTTCAATCAGACACTTTCTTTACGGCGTCGGAGGTATCGAGCGCCCAAAGCAATCGGTAAGCCTGCTCCCAAGAGTAACAAGGTGGAAGGTTCTGGTACTCCGGGAGGAGTGGGGCCGGGATCAACAGGCGGAGGATCAATTGTACCACCACCGTTCGTCGATCCTCCCGGCCCAATCACGGTGGTGATGTTATCTTCCACGATCACTTGACCAGTCGAATCTTGAATATGGGTTCGGCTGGTGAAGTCCATTCGGCCTTCCCCTTGCGGATTCGTCGAAAGGGCCGAGAATTGCCCGATATACGATTGACCATACAGGTTTTCCGAACCTGTGTAAGTCCAAACAAGGTTTTGAATGTTCGGATCATCGTTAGGTAGGGTCCGACTTGCGCCCCCACCGGTCGGTTGTGTTTTGAGGCTCCACCCCGAGGGCATTTTGGCCGAATCCGGCACATAGCCCGAGAAGTCGTACAGTGCGAACGAATCACCGGGTTGAACGATACTGTCGGAGGTTAAAATCACCCCATAGGTGTAGCGGTATTGGTCACCTTCTTTTTCTACTTTTGCCGTCAGTGGAATCAAACTTGCCTGAGCGGTCAACGTGATTCCGCCGAACAGAGCAGCTGCCATGGCGAGCTTCAAGTTGCGAATTTTCATCAGAACTCCTCGGAAGTAAACACCAAATCCCATCGATTCCCTTAGTCGTTCCTCTTTGGTTTTGGTCCTGTTGCGACCCACACGGGCCATCAATTCCGTTGTGGTAAATAACAAAGATTTTCCCCCTGTCAATCACAACATTTCCGAAGAGCAAAAAAGTTCGATAACCCGAATTAATCAGGCGATTTTGGTAATCTGGTCAAATCAGAAAATGGGGAAATTCGACAAGCCAGTGAATCTAGATTAGCTCACGAGCAGACTCAGCACCTTCGTGTTTCACTCGATCGAGAGGAGCAGGGCATTCTCGCAGCTGTGAACTCGCTCTGTATCGGTTGTGAACTCGCTCTGTATCCGTTGTGAACTCGTTGTGAACTTCAGTATCGAATGAGTTGAATGAGAACATCATCGGGTGGGAAGATCAGAGGCCGAAGACGATTCCGAACCGCCTTCTATCTCAACAATCTCATCCCGATTTCATCGATCTCATCCCCTGAGATGAGACCTTGTCCAGTAAAGCGTTTCCGCATTCTGATGATGTGACATTCTTTAGTATCTTCAATTTTGAATTGTGAGCTGTTCGAGAACTCCTTTGAACCTTCGGCTGAATCCCTATCATAAAAGAAAAATTCATTGAGTTTCGCCCCAAAAAACTCTGAGCTGGCCTATGAGTGAATGGTACTACTCCGAACGGGATGAACGTCGGGGGCCCGTCTCGTTGGAAGAACTCCAACAACTTGTTCAATCAGGCAAAGTGGACCTAGATGAATTGGCTTGGACCGAAGGCATGCCCGATTGGAAGCCTATCCGCTTGATCTCAGAACTGCGACCTCAGAGAGAAGCTAACTCTTATGCTTTGGAATCTGAAAGGCCCGCACCGCGACGACCTTTCGATCCCGATCGCGATATTACTCGTAGTCGAGAAACAGCCGAAGGATATGAACGCGATAGCTATGACGATGCTAGGCGTTCTCGTTATAACCAAGCGCCGCATCGCGGTGTCCTGATTTTAATTCTGGGAATCATTGGGCTTTTGGTTTGTGGCTTCTTGGCCATCCCTGCCGTTCTCATGGGCAAAGCAGACTTGGCCGAGATGAAGGCGGGGCGAATGGACTCCTCGGGGGAAGGCCTGACTCGGGCAGGTTACATTCTCGGAATGATTGCTCTTGTGCTGATGTTCTTCCAAGTCGTATTGTTATGTGTGATGTTTGGGGTGGCAGGCATGCAGCCCTAATTTTGCGTCGGCCCCACCGGATTGATTTTGAGTTACAAATGAGGTTTGGTGTGAAAGGGGGGGGGAGGCAAGTCTAAGCCAATGCAAACTTTCTCAACAAGTCAGGACCGGTTCGGGAATCGGTTTCGTTTTGTTC
>JAOAAA010000214.1 GCA_026419115.1 Gemmataceae bacterium | reverse complement strand
CACTCAAAATAGGAAACACGCCTAGTGTCCGTTATCAGTTTTCCAATAAGGAAGGAGACCGAATTGTTCAACTTCAACCGACCCATTTACTTTTGAACTGGGTTCGGAAAGATTCGGACTACCCACGTTTTTCCGTTCTCAACCGCGTTTTTACTGGGATTTTGAATGACTGGGTTGAAGTTCAAAAGGGGAATGATTTTTCTGTGAATCAGTGGGAGTTAGGCTACATCAACTTTATCCGCCGAGGAGGACTTTGGACTACATTGAACGATTGGCATCGCATTTCGCCATTATTTGCGAATCCGGTCGAAGATTTTTCACGATTGATTCTTGATGATCAGAGTTATCAATGGCGATTTCAAATTCCTGAAAAACAGGGGCGTATTACCCTAACGGTAAAACAGCAATACAATGCCCAAAAAGAATGGGGAATGATGTTGAACATCACAGGTCGGGGGCCCGCGTCATCATTAGAACAATTGACCGAACGAATCAACATGGCTCACCGAGAAATCCTATACCTCTTTGAAAAATTCGCAACGGAGGAAGCTAAGAACTACTGGGGATTCAACAAATGAGCCAGACAAGATCGAAAACTTGTTTTGACGAATCATTAAAGCAAAATACGATTGTTGACCCGTACCAAAATTTCAACGTCTCGTCCCATGTTACGGAGATCAACAATGAGGACGCTCAACACATTTGGGGGGAACAATGGGAGTCACTTAAATTAGTCGTCGCTTCTCATGAGAAGTCCGACAGCGAAGATACTCCGAAATTGCCCGATGCGGTTGTGACGGGAGCTCGCCGCTTGTTACATCAACTCGAAGCGGAACGAGTAATGCCTCCGGAGGTTATCGCTGGAACAGCAGATGCCACGATTGTTTTTGAGTGGCACGATTGGACCGGTCCGAAAATTTTTCGCTCTCTCGAAGTGATTTCCGAAACCGAAGCCGAAGAATTTATCCGAGACCCCAATAATAACAAAACCACTCTCGAAATGGTAACCTTCTAATGACAGATAAGCTCTCAACTTCCCTGTCACCGTCGGGGCAAATCTTGAAGGGCAAATTTTTACGACGATTTAAGCCCAACATTAAAGACCCAACCATCATACCTGCCGAAGCCTTTCGACCCAGTCAAAGCGATGTCGATGGTCTATCTGTTTCTCAATTTGACCGCCCCGACCTTCCCAACCCGATCGCGAGAGTTTTGGCCAACACCAGAAATCCGCCTGAAATCTATAGTGTTTGCCTGTTTGAAACTTCCGATCAGGATGCTTTCACGGTTGTTGCCTCTCGAACACAAGACGATCAGGGTCATGCCCATATTCCCGAGTTGCCGGCCTCGTATTGTTTATTGAAATCGAATGATGAAAAACGCCCCTTTAAGATGATTATGGACGATTTACGCAGGCGTTCCACCATCATCCACAATGCAGGAGATGTCATACCTCCCTTGATTCCACCCGATGACTTAAAGAAGCCAGATATAAAAGCATCCCTGTTGCCACCTACGGATGATACCAATGCTAATACAAATCACTAAACCTAACTGTTTTTTTAAGTAGCTGAATAGGCCTTTCAATTTTTCCCTCTCAATTCTTCCTTATCCACTCTACTCTTTCAATCCTTGCTTATCCGGAGAGGGGTTGACTCCTGTGGGTAATCAAATTTGTTTAAGAACAAGAATTGGAATGGGAACACAAATCGGCAAGCAAAAAGAGGTGCGTACATCTTAATGAACAGAACAACCGATTGAATTGAATGGAATGGAATGGGAGCGGAGGGAGTGAGATTCGAACTCACGGTAGGCACAAGTCCTACTCCGGTTTTCAAGACCGGTGCATTAAACCGCTCTGCCATCCCTCCGTTAAGTTCATCCTACAAATTGAGGTAGAACTCGTACAGACATAAAGAAACCGCATCAAGGCCTGAGGTTCGCGGTTTGCTGATTCGCTGGTTCAATTTCGTTTTTCACTTACGATTTTCGTTTACGTCGGTTTTGTAAACGGATTGGTCAGGGGTGCCACCAAAACAGGGAGAAAAAATTTAGCCCGTAAGATTCGCAAGGGGGCTGAGCAAACCTCCCTGATGAATCCTACGGGCTAATCGATTATTGTGCTTATTCTTCCCCATTATGAAGAGGGAAATATCAACAGAGAAAACCCGACCTATCTCAGATGGCTTACTCTGGAGCGGGCAAGGTCTTCGACAGTTGTCGGAAGTATTCCTCGACAAACTGACGATATTTTGGCGGTGCATCTTTGGTCATCTCGGCAATAGCACGCTCACGTTCTTTTTGTGGCATGGTACCCCAAGAATCGGAGTATTTGCGGAGGGTCTTGTTATCAACAATCCCCTTATCGCTGCCTGCTCCGGTCGGTTTCGATTCACTGGCGGGGCCGTTAGATTTGTTGCCTTTCGGATCGCCACCTTGGCCGGGTGAACCTCCATCGGGACAGCTCCCACCGTTGCCGCCACCACCACCGCCACCACCTTGATTCTCCTTCTCTTTGATTAGCTCATCGAGTCGAAGAACGATTTTCTTTTGCAGGTCTTGGGTCTTTTCCCCATCGCGAGCTTGGTCCAAACGTCGTTCAACGTTGTCCATTAAGCGGGCAATGTTTCCGAGACCTTTATCTTTCCAGCTGGCCATTTCGATGTACATGCTGGCGGCCACCATTCGGTAACGATCGGGCGCGTCAGCGGTGTCATCGATCAGTTTAATGATGCTTCGGGTGGCATCATCTTTCTTCATGAGCGAGAACTCGGCAGCGGCTTTGTAGAACAGGAAGCTCGAAGGATCGACGACCTGCTCGGGCTTCACGGTTTCAAGAGCTTCGAGAGCTTCTTCGTAAACCCGAGCGACCGACAGATGCTTAGCAAAGCCAAGGACGAGGTTGGCGCGGAAATAGGGGTCTTGGTTCGTATCTTTGAGGATTTCGGGAACGGCTTTGGGGGCAGTGCGATCGGCAGCGCGAGCTTCGGCCAAGATTTTCTTGGCGTCCTCGCTACCGAGTTCCAGAGTGGCTAAGGTTCGGTCCAGAATCGTTTCTTCTTCTTTGTCCCAAATTTTGTTGAAGGCGGCGGCATCGAACTTGCCTACTTTCTTCAGCCATGCTTCCGCTTGGGCTTTGGCCGATTCGAGCGATGCGGTTCGCAGGGCACCAAAAACGAAGTTCACTTTGTCTGAATCTTTAGCAGTTGCGGGCACCACAGAGCCGAACACCATGCCGGCGGTGAGTGTGGTGGCAACCAACCATTTGCGAATACTCATTTCAAATTCTCCTATATTTTGGAGAGAGGATTTTGTGTTAAGGTTTCGGGTTAAAGGGGTAGTCGAAAGGGTTTCTTCCGACTCCCCAGCAGCGGCGTTGTTCTTATTTGTTCTTACCGGAAGCTATGTCCTTGACCATACCTTCGATCTTTTCTTGTTTTATCGAAAGGTCTTTGAGTTCTTTGATGATTTGGGGATCATCGGCTTGCTCGGTTTTGTGTTCTTTGTTGTAGCGGATCGTTCGTTTGTTGATCTGCTCTTGCATGCTCTTGATCATTTTGAGTTCGGCAATTTCGTCGAGCAGTTTCTGGTCTTGGGGGCCACCACCGCCACCACCACCGCCACCCTCCATCGGGTCTTTCTTCTTGAGGTCTTGTTGAGCTTTCTTAAGAGCGGCTTGCATTTCCTTCAGAGCATCGATGATGTCTTGTTCAAGGTCTTGCGTACCTTTTTGGACGTTCGAGCTGTTCAGACGTTCTTTGACCCGAGTCATGTCTTGACGAACTTCTTCGAGCACTTGGGGGAAGGCAACGGCAGAACCTTCATTTCGCAGAACATTGATGGCTCGATCGGCTTCGGCCACGATTTCACCTTCGCGGTCCGAGAGTTTTTGCGAAATGCTGATCTGTTCGCGAGTCGGTTTCTTGTCTTCGTTCTTCTGAATCTGAGCATCAAGGGCCACGGTACCCGCCTTCACTTCTTCTTGCATGGCGAGCATTTTATTCACGCGAGCTTCCAAGTTGGCCAAAAGACGTTCCAATTCTTCTTCTCGAAGTTGTTTGAGACGTTTTTCCAACTCTTCCATGGTCTTCTTCAGTTCGTCACGGGCTTTTTGTTGATCGTTGGCCGCTTCTTCACGATTATTTTTTTCGAGGTTATCGGCAGCACGATCTTCGTCAGGAATGGCTTTCTTGATGTTCTCTGAGCCGGGTTTGGGGGGTTGTTGTCCACCGCCCATTCCACCTCCCATCCCCATCCCCATACCCATACCCATTCCCATCATTCCTTTTTCCATCGGCATGCCCATGCCCATCATTCCCATCATACCGGGCATCATTCCTTTTTCCATTGGCATACCCATGCCCATCATTCCCATCATACCTGTCTCT
>JAOAAA010000213.1 GCA_026419115.1 Gemmataceae bacterium | reverse complement strand
TCTGAGAATAAGGCGGCAGCCGCCAAAAGTATTATGCCAACCGTGATTATGAAAAAGCCTATGAAAAAGAGTGAAAGGAACCATTCCACCCTCCGCGTTTTGACATTCTGCCCGCTTTCCGCCGAAGCCATCTTCATAGGCCCGAGAATCCGAAAGTAAGCGCCCCATTTGATCAACAATCGTGACGTTCTCCGGTTTCAGCCCTTCGACAGCGCGGGAGACTAAAGCAACGATCCCCGCAGTTTGATTCCGATTGAGCGAAGCGCCGGGCTTGAGCTTCAAGGTAACGCTGGCCGTGGTGGGTTTCTGTTCGCGGATAAAGGGACTAGGTTCCGCTCGGGCAATCAGTACCCGTGCCGATGCGACCGGTTCGATCTGTTGAATAGAACGAGCCAATTCCGATTGCAGCGCTCTTGTGTAGTTCACACTTTGGATAAACGGGGTCGAACTGAGCGGATTGGCCTCATCAAACAATTCGTAACCTTTGCCCGTGGTATTGCTGGCGATTCCTTCTTTAGCCAAGGTAACCCGAGATTCTGCATATTCATTTTCGGCCACTTTAATCGTTGTTCCGCCGTCTTCGAGCTTGAACTTTTTATTCGCGGCCTTGAGCTTTTCGGAAATGGCTCCGGCATCAGCAGGGTCCAACCCCCGAGCCAAGGTCACATAATTGGTGCTTCCCGTTTCGCTGAAATAAATGATCAGACCAAGTAAGGCTATCACGCCAAAAAAGATGGCCAAGAACCTCAAAGCCGTTGATTGACGGGCCCACGATTCTCTTAGTCGATTCAGTATTTGGCGTAAATCCATGGCTTGACTTCCTGCTTACAAATTTTGGGGGCATTTCATTACATTCATTACAGTTGAGTACGCATGACTTCTTGATACGCTTCTGTCAAGCGATTTCTGAGTTCCAAAATCAAACGGAACGATAAATCGGCTTGGGCGGCCGCGAGGGTCACCGTATGAAGGTCGGTCGTTTTTCCAGTAATCAAATTGGTAATGGCCTGATCGGCATTCTGGGCAGCTTGGGTATGAGCACTGAGAACATTGGTCAACACTTGGCCAAAGCTCCCCCCTGCCCCCCCTGCCGCTGCGGGGCGAGTCGGTGTCAAAGACGGTAACGAACCCAAACCGCTCAACGGAGAAAGTTGCATATCTTATCCTCTTAAAATGGAAAGAGCTTGTTCTTGCATTTGGCGGAAGGTCTGGGCCGCCTTCACATTCGCTTCATAGGCGCGAGCCGCGGTCAGCAGGTCCACCATTTCCATGGGGATTTGGACGTTGGGCATGGTGACGTAACCTTCTTTGTCTGCATCGGGATGACCGGGCATATAAACTTTGGGAAGCTCGGATTGATCCTCGGCGATCTCCACCACGCGAACCCCTCCCATTCCCGATGCGGTCGAGGCCTTACGGAGGGTGTCTGCCAATACGGCTTCAAAGACCACTTCTTGACGGCGGTAGGCCCCACCGTTGGCAGAACGGGTCGATTGCGCATTCGCCAAGTTATTGGCAATGACTTCCATTCGCAGCCGTTCGGCCGCCATACCCGTTGCCGAGATTCCTATCGCTTTGAAAATCGGGGTCATGGTTACCTTCCTGTGATGGCACTACGAATTTGGCCTAATCGAAACGCCACTAGCTGATTCATGGCCGTATATATCAAGGCATTTTGCGTCAGGAGATTCGATTCTAAATCGATCTGGACCGTATTCCCATCCACCCGTTCCACGGCCTCTTCATCCTCAACCACTTGGGGAACCAATTCGGTCAAGGATTCGCCTCGCTGCAGATTCCGAGCAACCAACTGTTCAAAGCTCACATCGAGCCTTTTGAACCCTGGAGTATTCACGTTGGCAATGTTATTGGCAATCACTTTATGCCGCAGGGCTGCGGTATCAAGCACCCGTTGATACAACGCCAAATTCGCTATTGATAGTTCCATATTCAATATGGTCGGATAGAAATCAGGTAAACTTGAGCATCTATAATGATTGAAGGAATAATGAGGATTCTCACGGTTATTTTGGAGAAAATGAATGATTTAGGCAGGCAGGCATCCACGAAAGACCTTCAGAAGATTCAATTTCTTCCCAGTCGCCTTTAACGATCAACCGAATGAATCGATGAGTCCCACAACGAACATTGACAACCTTGTTAACCCGCAAGTACTTTCAACCTTAATATGCGTGTACTTCATACTGCAGATTGGCATCTGGGCGATCGCTTAGGTCGGATCGATCGCACACACGACCTCCGTCGGGCTGTGGAGCGGGTTGGAGAATTATGTCGATCTGAAAATATCGATGTTCTTCTCGTGGCGGGGGATTTGTTCAGCGAGTTATCTCGGGCCGATGCCCTTCGGGAAACGATCGAACACTGGAAACATGTTTTTACCAGTTTTCTCAGTTCCGGAGGGACCATTCTCACCCTGACCGGAAACCATGATAACGAAACTTTTTGCCAAACCCTCGCCAAGGCAATGGATTTAGCGGCACCGCTCGCCGCCAATCCCGATGAAACTTCTCTGGGTCGATTATATCTGGCAACCGAACCGACTTTGCTCAGACTTCGGGATCGGCACAAACAAAACCTAGTGCAATTCTTACTTATGCCCTATCCCACTCCCAGCCGGTATCTTCAGACCGAAGAAAATCGACGTTACAACAGCCCCGAGGAAAAAAGTCGCAAATTAGAATCTGCTTTTCGAGAGGCCCTGCGTAAAATCCAACAGTCTCCCAAATTCGATCGGAACCTGCCCGTGATTTTAGGTGCCCATATTAACGTCGGGGGGGCCATCACGGGATCGAGTTTATTCCGCATGGGACAAGAGGATGACGTGGTCTTTGAAGCCAAAGAATTGACAGAAGACTTTGATTATGTGGCCCTAGGGCACATTCATAAGCCTCAGACTATCGGGGGTAGACCCCATGTTCGCTATTCCGGAAGCATTGAAAAGATGGACCTTGGTGAAACGAACGACCAAAAGGAAGTCACCGTATTCGAGATCGCAGAAGAAGGGTTGATCGGTAGACCTAAGTCGATCCCCCTGCCATCGACCCCGATCTATAACGTGGATGTTTTGAATCCTGCCGTGGACATCGAATTTTTACGCCAGAAATACCGAGAACCCGTACAAGATTTGGTCCATCTTCATATTCGTTATAACGCTAGTCGGGATATTTTGGAACAGGTCCTCAAGGACCTCGAAACAATCTTTCCTCGCTGGTATGCTCGCGAATGGGAAGAAGTTTCGGTATTAGGACCTTCGCTCAATAACAGCGAGCCGAATCGCCCCCGCGGCATTGAAGAAACGGTTCGGGAATATCTGGAACGAGAATTACAAAATCATTCCGAGGAGGATCGGAAAGAAGTGCTCCGCTTAGCGGATTTACTCCTCCAAGAAAAGGATAAAGATTAGTCATCACACAGAACACACAACTGGGTAGATTAAGTAGGTCGTCGATCGATTGAACCTCAGGACCAAAGGAGTTTTAAGGTGATTCCTCGTCGAGTCAAATTGCGTGGGTTCCTCAGTTACAAAAACGAGCAAGAAATCTCCTTTGAAGGGCCACGACTTTGGATGCTCGCGGGGACCAATGGTTCGGGGAAATCAACGATTTTTGATGCCGTGACCTTTGCCCTGTTCGGTCAACACCGAGGGGGGGGGCAACAACTCGTTGAATTGATTAACAAATCCTCTAACGATGCCCTCGTGGAGTTTGAGTTTTCTTCAGACAACAAACGGTACATGATCAAACGAACCCTTAAAAGGGATAAGCACGGCGGCGCCAAGGGAACGCAAAATGCTTACCGTTGGTCGGAAGAAATATCAAATTGGCAAGCGATTGAGGATACCAATCTGGCAGGCCCTTTACGAGCTTGGGTGAAGGATACGATCGGCCTTGATTATGAAACCTTCACCGCCAGTATTTTGCTATTGCAAGGGAAATCGGAGAAACTTCTTGATAGTACCCCCAGTGGTCGGGCCGAGGTTTTAGCAGGAATTGTCGATCTGGAACGATACCAAAAACTGTTTGAAAAAGCCGATGCCAAACGAAAAACTTTGAAATCGAAACTTGATACTTTGTCAGATCAATTGAAATTGATTCCCGAAGTCTCACCGATGGAATTTTTGGTCGCCGAAAATGAGATGGTCGAAGCGGAAGCCCTTGTGAAAACCCTTGAGGAGGAAGTTGAAACTCTTCGGAATTTGGAAACCACGGCCAAGCTGTATGCCGAGGCCAGTCGGCACGCTCAAGAACTTCAAAATCGACTTCAAACATACCAAAACATTCTGGCTCAATCAGCCGATTTAGAAGCCAAATATCGTCGTTGGCTAGAACTCAAAACGGTGGCTCCTCATTTTGAACAAATATCCGAAAAAGAATCGGATCGTAGAGAGGCTGAACGCAAGGCCAAAGAACT
>JAOAAA010000212.1:314-4508 GCA_026419115.1 Gemmataceae bacterium | reverse complement strand
CATGAGTATGGGCGACTTGGCCCGTAATATCGAGCGTTTGGATATGAATTATCTCAAACGGGCCCTAGTCAAACATCCTGAAACCAACGTCTGCGTTCTTCGCCACCCCCTCGAATTGCAAGAAATTAGCGGAATTCACGAAGGTCACGTGGAACGCATTCTAAACTTGCTACGAATAAGCTACACTCATTTGATTATCGACCTGAGCAAAGGGCTATTGCAAACCGACCTTATGGCCTTACGCATGTCGAACTTGATTCTGCTGGTCGCCCAACTGGAATTGAGTAGCCTGCGAAACGTCGTGCGGTTGAATCACACTCTTTCTCAGGAAGGGGAAATGGGGGATGCCATTCGCGTGATTCTCAACCGTGTGGGTTCCGAACACCAAGAGGATGGCATCACCGCGAAGAAGGCAGAAGAAGTGATTGGGAAGACGATCTTCCACCAAATCCCCAACGATGCCAAAGCCGTGATGGGCGCTCGGGTCGCGGGGATGCCTTTAATTCGCAGTGCCCCGAAATCGAAAGCTCATGCGAGCTTTGTGGCCTTGACCCAAGCCATCACGGGCAAAGCGGCCCTGCCCGAACCCCCGAAAAAACGTAGCTGGTTCGGTGGTTAATAGGGTTTTGATGAGCTAATCTTGAACAGTTGATCGTGTTTTGATGGGCTAAGCCTGAAATAGTGGATGTGTCGAAACGCGACGGATGCTTTGTAGGTGAGGTCGATTTTTCGATCCATTCACCGATGATGCTTGCAACCTAGAGGTAACATCAATGTCGAGACTTCAACAGGGACTATCGAAACTCAGTGGCTTAAATACCCCCGGTCAATCACGGGGTTTAAGCCAAAGTTCTGCAGGTCCTGCCAGTTCCAGTGGCAACAAAAACTACGACGAACTGAAAAAGCAAATTCATGCTCGTTTGGTGGAGCGACTCGACTTTTCCCGAGTCAAAGACCTCGCCTCGGATGCCCTTCGCCGAGATATTCGTCGGGTCATTGAACATTTGTGCGATACCGAGAACCCGCTTTTGAACCGGATGGAACGAGAGAAACTCATTGAGGAGATTCTCGATGAAACTCTCGGCTTCGGGCCTTTGGAACCCTTACTTAAAGACCCCACTATTTCGGATATCATGGTGAATGGACCTCATAAGGTGTACATTGAGCGTCGCGGAAAACTCGAAAAATCCGATGTCAAATTCCGAGATAACGATCACCTTTTGCAGATCATCGACCGGATCGTTTCTAAAGTCGGCCGACGGGTTGATGAAACCAACCCCCTTTGCGATGCCCGTTTGCCGGATGGCTCGCGGGTCAATGCGGTCATTCCCCCGATTGCTTTAGATGGCTGTTCGCTGTCGATTCGTCGCTTCGGGGCAACCCCATTAAAATTGGAAGACTTGCTGAACTTCAAGGCCATGTCCCCAGAGATGGCCATGCTGCTTGAAGCCTGCATCAAAGCGCGACTGAATGTGATTATTTCTGGGGGAACCGGTTGCGGTAAAACCACGCTTTTGAACACGCTGTCGAGTTTTATCCCCAGTGATGAACGGGTGGTTACCATTGAAGATGCGGCCGAACTGCAACTGCAACAAGATCACGTGGTTCGGCTGGAAACACGCCCACCGAATATCGAAGGGAAAGGGGCCGTCACCACTCGGGATTTGGTCAGAAACGCACTGCGGATGCGTCCGGAACGGATCATTATCGGTGAGTGTCGGGGTGCAGAAACCCTCGATATGCTTCAAGCAATGAACACCGGTCACAGTGGTTCCATGACTACTCTCCACGCGAACACCGTTCGCGATGCCATGAGCCGACTCGAAACCATGATTATGATGGCTGGCTTCGAGTTGCCCATCAAAGCGATGCGTCAACAAATTGCCAGTGCCGTGGACCTTGTGATCCAAGCGAACCGTCTGCAAGGGGGGCCTCGTCGAATTACCTCGATTACCGAGGTGATGAACATGGAACAAGATGTCATCATCATGCAGGAAATTTTCCGCTACCGACAATTAGGGGTCGATCAAAACGGAAAAGCCTACGGGCAGTTCGAGGCCACAGGGGTTCGACCGAGCTTTGTGAACCGTCTCGAAGCCAAAGGGGTTAAACTCCCCAGCAATATGTTTACCGAACGGGTCATGATGCGAGACTAAACGAGGATCGGCCTGTCATCGGGCAAACCGGTTTGGCCAGCTGAGCTTATCGACAACAACACGAGCAAAACGAGAACAACCAACGACTAGATATTTTTTTCACGAGTAGCACCATGAGTCCGATTCTATTAGCGATCATCACCTTTGTGGGTGTCACCGGCCTTGTCGGAGGGTTGGCAATGTTTCTGCGCAACTCGCAAGGAAGTTCTCGACAAGCTCAAAGGCTCGATCAAATCATTGGTCGCGGGTCAATGCGCGGTAAAGAGTCCAGCGCGGACATGATACTCAAGCAAGCCCTGCAAGAGGTGAAAGGGGCCAACATACTCGAACGGCTCACACCCGAATTCTTCAAAGTGAGCAAAATGTTCGAGCAAGCCGATGTGGCCATTAGACCCCCCGTGCTCTTCGGCATCGCGCTGGGCATGGGGCTAGTAGGCAGCATCATTAGCACCGTCATGGTGAATATCTATGTGGCACCGGTGGGGGGGGCCTTGCTGTTTTCTATCCCCTTTGTTTGGTTGTGGTGGAAGCGAGGCAGCCGGCTGAAAAAATTTGCTGCCCAATTACCCGAAGCAATGGAACTCATCTCGCGGGCCTTGCGAGCGGGACACTCCTTGGCTTCGGGCTTACATGTGGTGGCCGATGAAATGCCTGACCCCATCTCGAAAGAATTTGCTCGTGTCTATGAAGAGCAAAACTTGGGCATCAGCCTTGAAGATGCTTTGGCCAATATGTGTGAACGGGTGCCTAATTTGGACCTTCGCTTTTTCGTCACCAGTGTGAACATTCAACGACAAACGGGGGGAGACCTCGCCGAAATTTTGGATCGCATCGGGTATGTGATTCGCGAACGTTTCAAGATTCTCGGACAAGTCAAAGCCCTCACCGCAGAGGGACGCCTCTCGGGCATCGTGCTGATTGCTTTGCCCATTGGTTTGTTCTTGCTGATGCTCCATATGAAACCCGATTATGTCGAGCTTCTTTGGACCGATGAACTGGGCATCAAGATGTCGATTGGTGCGATCGTCCTAATGATAATCGGCTCTTATGCCATTAAGAAAATTATTGATATCAAGGTTTAATCTCAGGCCGAGTGAACAACAATCTTTATAAACGTGAATTTGTCCCGTAAAAAATATCGTCACGAGACCGCGCTATGACTCTTATCTTCGCAGTTACCTTGGCTCAGTTAGCACCCATATTCGTCTTCTTAGCGATTGTAATAGGTGCTTGGGCGCTCATGTCGTTTTTATCAAATCGTACCACGATTGCCACGGCTCGCCTCGCTCGGATCAATCAAACTCGGGGCGATTCCTTGGCTTCGCTGGGGGACATTGGTGATCGACAACAGAAGTTCGCTTCCATCAAAGAAGCGATTGCCTCGCTTGGGACCGCCATGGAAGGGAAGTCAGAACTGGAAAAGAACAAGCTCAAGATGAGCTTGGCCCATGCCGGTTTTCGTTCCGATACCGCCCCGTTGATTTTCCATGGTCTTCGGGTGGTTTGTGCCTTGGGCTTACTCATTCCGGTAGGCTCGGCCCTGTTAGCCACTCAGGGACTAACCCGAAATACGGGGATTTATAGCCTGTTGGCCGCAGGGGTTGGGTTTTACATTCCCACGATTGCTCTTTGGGTTTTACGAACCAATCGCCAAAAGGAAATTTTCTTAACCCTGCCCGATGCGCTGGACCTGCTCGTTGTTTGTGTCGAGTCCGGCTTAGGTCTTGATGCGGCCATGCGAAAAGTGACCGAAGAGATGAGCGAACACGCTAAGACCATCTCCAGTGAATTCGCCTTGGCCAATCTCCAACTCCAAATGGGACGGCCTCGACGCGAGGTCTTGCATGATCTCGGGGTCCGAACGGGGGTCGATGATATGAAAGCCTTGGCCGCCATCCTGATTCAAGCGGACCGGTTTGGTTCCTCGATCGCCAATGCCCTTCGAGTCCAATCCGATTCGATGCGGACCCGTCGCCGACAGATCGCAGAAGAAAAGGCTGCCAAGACCGCAGTTCAATTAATTTTCCCTCTTGTGTTA
>JAOAAA010000212.1:0-304 GCA_026419115.1 Gemmataceae bacterium | reverse complement strand
CTCTTGTGCTGTTTATCTTCCCAGCAATCTTTGTCGTTCTTTGCGGCCCTGCGGCCATTCAAATTCAAAAAGGTCTATTTAGTAAGATGGGAGGCGGCTAATTTGCCGATAAAGAGGGAGAGTTGGGTCATTCGTTGTAAACGGGTAAGAAGATAGTTAAGTCTGGTAAGATTTAATGCCCCTTGCCCAACAACCTGACCAAAGGATTTTTTTCCCAAGGAAGGGATCGCTATGAATCGTCTGTTACGTCTTTTGCCGGTTGGGGCGGTCCTGACCGGACTCATCGCGACTACAGGTTGCATGG
>JAOAAA010000211.1 GCA_026419115.1 Gemmataceae bacterium | reverse complement strand
TCAGGGGAATCACCACCTGATCGGCGTGTTCCAGCACCACCTTAGCGGCGGCCTCCGGGGTGATCTTAACCAGACGCGGCTTGCCAAGCCTCAGAGCCTCGAGGGCCTGCTTGCGAACAATCTCGCGGATGGCCCGTGAAACGCGCTCGTGAACATGTTGGAAATTCTCGCCGCCGGCGTAGCCCGTCTCGGCAGGGTTCTCGTGATAGGCGTGGTACAATTCGGGTTCAGTTGCTTTAATGTCCTCCCAACTGCGTCCTTCCCAACGGCCGACATCGCACTCCGTGAGGTCTGCCACAGCATGAACCGCCAATTGATGGGGTTGAGCAATAATCTCGGCGGTTTGTTTGGCCCGTTGCAAAGGCGAGGAATAGATGGCTTCGAGAGGACGGATCGCAAGGAAATCGCGAGTCAATTCGGCTTGACGAACGCCAATGGGTGCTAACGGGGGGTCAGAGCGACGGCCTTGGAGAAGGGCGGGTTTGCGGAGATTAGCAAGGGTGGCAGCGTGGCGAATCAGGTAGAGGGTGGTGGTCATAGATCGAGACAGTGAGCCTAAAAATACTATCTGAACCGATTTGTTAGGCTTCGTCAAGACGATTTTGCCACTCGTCCAAAAGACGATGAATTTGTTTATAGCCAAAGTCGATATTGGCCAAGTCACTGCCGAATTCAATCGCTTTGTTCAGGTCGTTAGCATCGGCAAAGCCACAGGCCAATTGGTAGAGAATTTCTTTTTTCGTGGGTTCGTCTGGTGCATGGTTCAGGGCCTCTTCGAGATTTCGTTGAGCGAGTTTCCAGTTATTTCGAGCCTTAAAGCAAAGTCCTAACTGGAGGCTCGCTTGGGCGGATAATTTGGTGTCGCGTCGGGCTTGTTGAAATTCTTGGATGGCCTCGTCGATCATCCCCAAAGAGAAAAGTTTGGTGCCCAGATCGAAGCGGTGAATCAGTTCCTGAGGGAATTTTTCGGCCTTGATTTTCAAAAGGTTCATTTCACGAATGGTGATTTCTTTTACCAATTTCCGGTGGAATTTTTGGATTTGCTCGAAGGTGTACTGTTCGTGATCCCAAGCCTCTTCGGGCAGGGCGAGCTTCTTCTCGGCCAAGGCAAGATTTTTGCGATACGGTTCGAGTTCCAGTTCGCCTAACTCCAAGGCAATCCGGTAATCTTGTCCCGTGGCAGCGAGACCCTCCTCAAGGGTGGCCTTGGCACGGTCGGGGTGTTGATGCCGAAGGTAGACCGAAGCCAACGAGAGGTAGGCTTGAACATCCTTGGGGTTTTGCCGAATGCGTTCGATAAACAGCTCGGCATCTTTGGTGAGGCGGTCAACCGGCGGGGTGTTGATTTGTGTTTCAATGACCTTTTGAACGGTGGTGTCCGTCTTCGATTGAGTGGCAGAGGCTTGATAGCCGCCTCGTTTGATGGTTTCGCTGGCAGAAAGGTCTTTGACTTTCCGATCGGCTTCTGGATCATCGGGTGCGGCTTCTAAAACCTGTTTCCACAGAAGGATGGCTTGGGAGAAATCGCCACGTTTTTCGAGCAGTCTAGCGAGCTTGCGGTTGACGGTGAGATTCTCCGGTTGTTGGGTGCGACACGAGGCAAAGAAGAATAAGGCGACATCATTCCAGTCAAGGGCTTCGGCCGCATCGCCCATATCGAGTTGGACGCCGACATCCCAAGGGCTACTTGATAGAATCACTTCCCCGAGTTCCAACACCCGCAGATGTTCGGAAGCTGCCCGAGCGGCTTTGAGTTTCGCACGGCTTTTGGCAGTGGAGAGAACGGACATCCCCCCCGATTTGGGGTTATTGCCGAATTTGGCTCGTTGGGTTCGTCTGAGGGTCTGTCGATATTGCAGATTGGCGGGGTCCAATTGACAGCAACTCAGAAGCAGCTTGATGGCGTAGTCGTAATCTCCCGAAGCAATGACCTCATTAGCGCGACTGTATTGCTCGGTCGCGATCCGCCGAGATTCAGGCGAGATAATGGGGGTTTTGGTTTCCGAAGTAGCCATGACTGACCTAAACAAGAAGACCGTGATTCTTTTGTTTTACCATATTCTTGGAGTAATTGATACAGAGAGTCCAAAAATCTCGCAGGTTTCAGAGGTTTTTTGTTTCCAAGCCCACTGGGGAGGGGGAAGGCATGGACTCGATTTTTCGCGAGCAGGCCCAGTGCGAAGGAGAGTTCGATCAAGATCGTACCCTGTGACACAATGAACGGACCGATTGCTATCCACCAGCATCAAAGAGGTTTCTAATCGGAATTCAGCTCGATATGGTTAAAAAAAGAGTGAGAAGAGTGCGAGTTATTGAGAGTGAATTTTAGATAGAAACCTTCAGTTGAACGGTGCCAATTTGGACAATATCGTTAACGGTAATTTGTCGGGGTTGGCCCGGATGGACACGGGTACGATTCACGAAAGTCCCGTTCAAGCTGTTCAGGTCTTCGATCGTGAGTATTCCGTTTTCGTAGGTAATCACGGCATGTTGTCGTGAGGTCCAAATCCGGTCGGGAGGTTCCTGATTTTCCAGATCAATATCCACGGGTTTTTCATCGGTGCGACCAATAAAATTTTTGCCCGGATACAGGCGATAGGTCATATCGAGAATTTCGCCCCGAATCACAACAAGGTAGGGTAACCCTGTCGTGGAAGGTATGGCAGGGGGAGCCACGACCTCCTTGGCCAACTCGCCGGGGCCTACATACGACACCGTGGGTTCTTCGGCTGGATTGTTTGGGTTACTCATCGGCAGTTCTCCGCCACGATAAATTTAGGCTCTCTAACAAGTATAGTGAGGGAATTTCATCATCATATCATAAGTATTATTTTTCTTCAGCACATCAAAACATTTTTTGTAAACCTGTGCAGCTACGAGGTTCCCGTGAGGTTACCTGCATCGGAAATTTTTGGTGGGATACCTCTCAAAGATGATAGCACCCTTTGGGGGGAATCAGAATAGGAAAAAAATATGAGAAGAAAGGTTTCCGCCTCGCAACAGGGGATCGAACCCCAAGAGGCAATGACTCACCCCGATAGGCGGGTGGCATGAAGTCCAACCATTCGCAGGAGTGTTTGTTAAGGGATTGATTGTTCAGGCGAAGGAAGAGTTTCTGAGGGGGGGGGGGAAACCCGCTGTGAATCCGGATTCGTCTCAGAGGGGTCGAGAAGAATTACTTTTTGCCCCGCAGTTCGGAAACCAATTCTTTGGCGTTGTAAACTTTATCGAGTGCTTCAATGATCCCACGGCTATCGACGCTGACGGCACGGGATTCGGTATCATCGTAGATGAAATCGAGAACCAGCGATTGGATATTGCCATCGAAGATCAGGCCGACGACTTCCCCCTTGGTGTTAATGACGGGGCTACCACTATTCCCACCGATAATGTCTGCGGTGGAAACAAAATTGAAAGGAGTCTTGAGGTTGAGTTGGGCTTTCTTATCTTTCCAAAGTTGGGGGAGATCGAACGGGGGTTTATCGTTGTGTTCTTTGTTTCGTGCATAAAGCCCCTCGAAGGTCGTGAAAGGAGGCACATCTTTGCCGTTCTCTTTGTAGCCTTTGATGGGGCCGTAGGATAAGCGAAGAGTAAAGGTGGCATCGGGATAGGTATTGGTGCCGTCGATTTTGAAACGAACTTTGGCGATGGCAGCAGCGGCTTGGCGTTTGGGTTCTTCGACTTCGTTCTCGAATTGTTTGCGATATTTACGGGCATCGGCATCGACCATGCGAGCTAATTCGATCAGAGGGTCGTTTGCTTTGGCGATGGCCTCTTTCCCACCCTCGAACAGTTCTTTACGAACTTTGGGGTCGCGTAGTTTCGAGCCAGTAATCAATTCGTAGGCACGGGCACGGGGAGATTTACCTGCTAGCACTTTCTTGGTGAACTCGTGGTTGGCTCCGAAGGTAGTACAAAGGAAAGTAAGCGAATCGGTAAGTTTGAGGATTTCCACATCCTCATAAATTTCTTCATCGGAGAAGAGTTGGAATTTCAAGGAAGGCAAACGGGCATCACCAAATTCGCGGAGCCGTTCACCCGAGGGTTTCGGCAGTTCATCGCCGGCACGCAGCAGGGTTTTGGCAATGCCAAATGTGGCGCAGCTGAAGCCGATGGCATTTTCGTAGAAGTTGACGTTCTGGGCAATTTCTCGACGAATCTTTTCGGCTTTGGCGATCGTTTCCAAGGCCTCTAAAGCGGCTTTACAATCGGGGTCTTTCTCGTTCTTTTTGCAGAATTCGATCAGCCGTTTTTCTTCGTCCACTTTTCTGCCAAACAAAACGGGATCGAGCAAGCCTGCTAGGCCCCCCGTTCGGGCTTTGCGAGAGTTTTGCACACCAAACAGATCGTCTTTGATCCGACGACGATTTTCTTCCGTGCGTTCCCCCCAAGCGGAGTAAAGAACTTCGAGCCGATTCAGCCGACTGAGCAAGTACGGATATTGGTAATCGCGAAGGTATTCGAGTTCGGCAATAGTGTTTTGGCGATTGGTTCGGCCGGGGTGACCGGAAACAAAGGTGAGTTCCCCATCCATG
>JAOAAA010000210.1 GCA_026419115.1 Gemmataceae bacterium | reverse complement strand
CTCGCGATTCCGATAACCCAGCAGCCGCAAGATAGCGAACTCGCGCAATTCCGGTTCCAGTTGGCTGAGGAGTTCCTCGCAGTGTAGATCGAAATCGGAGGTGGGTACAGACGTTGCCGCTTCATCCAACGGCAGTTGACTGCCATCATCTCGCATCAGGGCGTCCTCGCCAGCAATGCGCCCACTACCCCGTTTGTCGGCTTGTTCTCGCCGTGTTTGCATCCTCGCCTTGTTAGCAGTTATCGCGCCTAGCAAGTTCCATAGATCCTCACGATTGCCGATCTCGTAATCCCCAGCACGAACACGAAGACAAAACGATGCGAAAGCACTTTGAACCGCATCATCGGCATCGGCCACTCGCTTAGCCCGCCCAGCCAAAGTACTTTGTGCCAATGCCAACAAACGTGGAAAAAACCGCTGCCAAAGTGTTTGGGCTGCATAATGGTCCCCCGCACGCAATTGGTCAAAAAGCTGCGTAATGGAACCATCGTCAGACAAGGAATTCATTGGAGTTTCCATGAAAATGATTTGAATTCGTTTGTTCATTATATCTAACTATGAACAGCTCCACTGAATCATTTTCAAAACGGTTTTAATTTTACATCTCTGAACTTCTTGTAGCTTCATTCCCCTGTTCAGTTCATACCTCCTAGGTGAGAAACAAGAAGAGAAAGGTGAATAACCATTTGAGGAAACGAAATTTTCGAGAAACTTTGAAGAAATGGATCGGCTCTCAACTGAGCTTGATTGATGCGTCAAAGAAATGTAAAACATCACACCTTTATTAATAACAAGACTTGATTAAATCAGAAGGAACGAACATTTTGATTTCCCTTCCAACATAATTAGGTCTACATTCTATCTCATCACAAGGAAGAATCATGAGCAAAGTATTTGTCAACATTGCACTCAGTCTTGATGGGTATATGGCCCCTGAGGGCATGACAATGGAGAACTGGGATAGACCGGATTACAAGAACTGGGCCAGCAAGTGGGGGGCCTTGATGGCTTGGGCACTGAACCAGCAATATCTCCGTGAGAAACTCAAATTCGGCACAGGGGGAAAGACTGGCCCTGTGAACGATATGGTTCGACACACGTTTGAGCGTACTGGTGCTCACATAATGGGGAAGCGGATGTTTGAAGGTGGCGAACGCGGTTGGCCCGAAGAAGCCCCGTTTCACACGCCCGTATACGTTTTGACACACGAAAAACGAAGTCCTTGGGTTCGGGCTGGTGGAACCACTTTCTACTTTATTAACGACGGCGCCGAACGAGCGCTTGAACTCGCTCGCGCAGCGGCAGGCCACCGTGATGTTCGTATTTCTGGTGGGGCTGATGTCATCCAACAGTATCTCAATCTTGGTGTGATCGACGAGTTAGAAATTGCACTGACACCGGTATTGTTTTGTGGTGGTCGACGACTCTTTGAAAATTTGAACGATCTCATACAGCCTTTTCGGATCGATCAGGTCATTGCAGGTTCCATGGCTACCCACTTACGATATGTCCGAGTGTGAAGCCCCCCCTTTGTAATATCAATCTCTCCATTGCCCCCCCCACCATGCCACAGTCTCGTTAGAAGACATATTGAAGCCCAACAATTGGGAGCGTTGTATCCACCCATTTCAGGAACGGGATTATTTTTACTTTCGAATGATTTTCAGATTCTTCTCGGCCTGAACAGCCTTGTACACAGTCGTTGTGAACTCAAAGGCTTTTTGTAGCCCTTTTTCATCTAAGGGAGTACCATCTGCGGTATGGCCTCCTTGGATGGTCAGTTTCTCGGGTGCTACTAACGAAAGTAAATGCGGCACATCCCCTACCTTCAAAATTCCCGGAACCAGTAACCCCATGAATGTACCGGTTGCCAGTACCTTTTCGTTGACAAAACTTGTGGGGGAATCAATCAAGATCAATTCCGAGATTGAGGAACGAGCCACAGCGGCGGCCAGAGCTGCCACAAGGCCAAAAGGCCCGATTCCAACGAGGGTCAGCTTCGCTTTATCCTCGGGATCGCCCCCAATTCCTTCCAGCACGGTCAAAGTATCGGTCACCCATTGATTGAGCAAACTGCGTCCCACCCAATAGCCATGCTCTGCCAACGTATGGTCGGGGGCACCCCCATAGGCGCCCCATTTCGATTTGGTTTCACCTTGACCCCGAAGATTCGCCAGCAACACGGTCTTCTTGGCCGTTATTTGTACTTGAACAAACGGATGCTGTTTGGCAGCCGCAGAACCTTCCGGATGCAGGACGAGCATTCGAGCGGATCGATCGGCATTGGCTTTAGTGAGGGTTTCGATCTTCAGGGGAATTTTCCCTTCGCCGAGGCGAACCCAAGTTTGGGTGGTGATTTGAGTGGTCTGATCGGTTTGGCTTTCCGCAGGTTCGTTCTTCGATTCAATTCGTGGAAAAGGCCCCAAGACCTTTTTGAGGTCGGCGAGCATTTGCTCTCGGGTGGCTTGCCACATCTCCGGATGATCGGGTCGGAGTTTGTCGACCGTAGCAATTCTCGCTTTCCCTGCCATGGCAGCAAAAGTGGGGGGGAACGAAAAATCTTTCGGGCGTTGATCGGGATCGGGATAACAGGCAAGGTCTTCAGGTTTTTCGATGGTGTGCTTCGGTTCGGGGATGGGTTCCCCTTTGCCTTCCCCTTTCAAATGCAAGGTCATCCACCCGTACATGGCTTCTCGCATTGGCTTGTTGTAATCGTGTCCCCCTTCAAAAACGGTATGGGCCAAATGAGATTCTTTCCCATACAGAGAAAAAATCGCTTGGGCGCGTGCGACACTTTTTTTGGCTTCGGCGGGAGAAAATTGGATGGCATCTTTCTCGGCATTCATCACATGCAAAGCCCGAGGAGCCACTAAACCGAGAACATCTCCTTCTTCGGTGAAGGTCAAGGCATTGGGCAAAACTTCGCAAACGCAACAAGCCGCCTGAAGATAGGCACGATAATTCCCGACGGAACAAACGGGAACCACGGCCAAAAATCGTTCATCCAAAGCCCCCGCATACATGGATTGATTCCCCCCCCCACTGGCACCGGTGATACCAAATTTGCCGTTCACTTCGGGGCGCTTCGAAAGGTAATCGACCGCCACGCGATTATCCCACAATTGCATGCCAAGGAGGGTATTTCCCGTAGGCCAAAGACTGGCACCATAAAGGGCACCGTGATAGCTCCCCCGTCGGGGTGTGGTAAAGCGTTCGCCGGAACCAAACGCATCGATGGCCAAAACGAAAAAGCCTAGGTGAACTAAGCCCAAACAACGAGCCTGCACAACGGGGTCTCGGCGTGCCCACGCCCAATGCCCATGCACAACCAGCACGGCTGGCACTTTCTCCCCTTTCTTCAAATTTGGAACGTAGGCCGTTGCAGTGGCATACACACTCGGACGGGTTTTGAGGGTGAGCAATTCGATTTTGTACCCGTCTCGCTCCAAGGTTTTGTGCAGGGTCACTTCAGGATCAACGACTTTTTCGCCGTATTTTTCAACACCGGCCGCCTCAAGGATTTTTTCGCGTAATAAACTCCGACGGGTCTGCCAGTCCTTCAAGGTGGCAGGCGGAGTATCCATCTCGCGGAGTTGATCGGCATAGGTGCGATGGAATAGATCGATGTGGTTTTCTGGCATAGTCGAGTCTCAAGGAGAGTGAGGATTATCGGGACCAATCGGGGGTCGGGATCGTGTGCGACTTATCTTGAAGGAGGATTGTAGTAAGAAGTCCGTTCGAGTGTGATGGACTTTTTCCGGATCGCCCGAACCTTGTTATGACCTTCCGAAGTGTCAACCGAAGGAATAAAGACCTAATTCAGTGTGTGAAATCCCACTTTCTCGCACTGTAAATCCTAACTGTACGGAATTTGACGACGAATTTCCGAGAGAAACTTGGCCATGAGGGCGCAAGTTTGCTGCGAAGAGAAAGGAGTAAAGTATGCTTTCACCAATTATCACCCACAGCGCCGATGACAACCGGATTCGTTCACAGGAGGGACGTGCGATGTTGGTTCTAAGTAGGAAATTGGGCGAGAAGATTTATATTGGCGAAAGTATCTGTATTACCATTGTCGATATCGATCGTGGAAAAATTCGTCTCGGTATCGAAGCTCCTCGAGATGTGCCGATCTTTCGGCAAGAACTTTTACCTTTGACCCCACCGCAACAACGGCAAACTCCTCCTCCTCCTCCCCTTGCTGCTGCTTCGTGATTTATTCATGATGTGATCTTTTTGAACATGATGATGATGATGATGATACATTTATTCCCGATTGTGAATTGTGAGGATAATTTTGTCTTTTCCCAATTTGGTGGGCAGAATGGATGATCCTGATTCCCTCTTGAATTTTGGATAACTCACACTTTAAATCCTCAGTTTGTCTTTGAATACTTGAACTACATCGGCACTCTCGTACCGCTGGTTACTTTTCACCCCTCGAGAAGTTCATTCGGAACGGGGATCGGTAAACGCATCAACGCCAAGGCATACGTTTTTCCTTGTGTATCACTCCGCAACGATTGCGAGGCGCCTCCTGCTAAGGCCTCGTAGAG
>JAOAAA010000020.1 GCA_026419115.1 Gemmataceae bacterium | reverse complement strand
AATCGACCCTTCCCAAGGCAGGTAATGAAAAGATCGACGATAAGATCAAAAATGCCGAGGTTTATCTCAACAATCTGAAATTATTAAAACAATCTGAAGATAAATTGGCCGCAGCGAAAAAGACCCTTCAAGATGCCGAACGATCACAAAACCGCACGATGGTGATGCGGGATCGCAAAGACCCTCGCCCTACACACATTCTCGATAAGGGGGCCTACGATAAGCCCAAAGAAAAGGTGGAACATGGAACGCCGGCCGTGTTGCCTCCTCTTCCCAAAGAGGCTCCGAAGAATCGGTTGGCCTTGGCGCAATGGATTATTTCTCCGGAGAACCCTTTAACGGCACGGGTCACGGTCAATCGATTCTGGCAGCAATTTTTTGGAGTGGGACTCGTCAAAACTCCCGATGATTTTGGGCTGCAAGGCGAACGTCCTAGCCATCCGGAATTACTGGATTGGCTGGCCGTCGAGTTTCAAAAAACTGGCTGGGACGTCAAACGCTTGATTCGGCTGATGGTGACCAGTCATACCTATCGGCAATCGACCAAGGTGACCCCAGAACAGATCGAGAAAGACCCTGAAAATCGTTATTATGCTCGCGGCCCCCGATACCGTTTACCCAGTTTTGTGATTCGCGATCAGGCCTTATTTGTGTCGGGCTTATTGGTCGAAAAAATGGGTGGCCCTGCTGTGAAGGGGTATCAACCCGAAGGCGTCTGGGAAGAGGCCACCTTTGGGCAAATCCGTTACACTCAAGATAAAGGGGAAGCTCTTTATCGCCGCAGTGTCTATCAATTTTGGCGAAGAATTGTCGGCCCTACGGTTTTCTTCGATGTGGCTGCCAGACAAAATTGTACCGTGCGGACAAATCGCACCAATACCCCCTTGCATGCACTGGTTACCTTGAATGATGTGACTTACATCGAAGCCGCACGGAATTTAGCTCAACGAACCTTGCTTTCCAACAACCAAACCGACGAACAAAAGATCGACGAGATTTTCCGCCGTTGTGTTTCCAGAACTGCGACTAAAGAAGAAACCGATCGGCTCGTCAAACGCTTAGCCGATCTCCGCAAACGCTATGCCGAGAAGCCTGACGATGCCAAAAAACTGATTTCGGTTGGTGAATCCAAAGCAGACCCCAAATTAGCACCGGCCGAATTAGCCTCTTGGACTGCAATTTGTAACGTGATTTTGAACTTAGATGAAACCCTAAGCAAAGAGTAGTCAGCCCCTATTTTGTAGATAATTGTCGAGAGTATCGCTTCAGACAAAGTGTAGTAAGATAATCCAATCAACTTGGAGTTGCTGCTCAATCAAACGCATCCTTTAACGATTGGACATCTTTCTTGAGGGAAGTCGGTTGCATTTCGATCGAAGAATTCCGACAGAAATACCATCAAGTTTCTTCCCGATCACGAAACCTCTTGGATCAGGAATAGCCGTATTTTCGCATCATCTGCCCACATTCTTTTCGAATAAGAGAGACTAAGTCCTCGCTGAGATTAAAGCGGTTTTTCTCGAATTGTCCTTGCCCTTGCAGATAGGATTCGAGTACCGGTCGGTATTGCTCAAACGAACCTAGTCCCAAAGTTCGATAGGCCTGTTCCAATTGGTCGATAGGCCTGTCCACCAAGTCCTCATATCGTAATTCGTGAAACTGAGTAGGTGGAATCATTCCGACGGTTTGCTCCAACCGTTGATAAACGTGAGTATGGGTTCGCAAAACCTCATCCTGCAAATTCCTCAAATTGGGTGTTTGCAGTCCCTGTGTGCGGTAAAGGGTTGTCCAAAGTTTTATGGTGCTCGGAATCACCGAAATCGGATTGCGAACGATGTGAAGGAATTTAGCTTTGGGAAACAGTTTGAGCAGTTTCGGAATGCGACAGGTATGAGGAGGCGATTTGAGCACTAATCGTCTGGAATCGAAATAGGTCATCGTTTGAATGAAACGAACAAACACCCGTTCCCAAGTTTTTTGTTCAGGAATCGGCAGTCGATCAAGATCGAGTAGCTCCTCAAGGGGATAATGATGGTTGGGGAAGGCAATCTTTTGGTAAGGCGATGGGGCACCTAAAAGAAGTAAGGCAAATTCATCCTCTTGGGGGGTATCCCAACCTAATTTGACGTTGTCCATCGGTCTTTTTTCAGGCATCAACCAATTAAAATACCTTTTGAGTTTACCGACCGACATGGAACGAGTGGGATGCAAACAATCAGCCGAAGTGGGACAATGATGTCGGGCATCGAGCATGAGGAGTTCATGTAACCAAGTGGTTCCTGTTCGCCAATGTCCGATGATAAAAAGCGGCTCTTGCGTGAGTTCGGTCTCCCGAATTTTTTCCCCATCGCGAAGGTTTTGCAAATACCCTAGGAGGGTGTTCCCCAGCGAGCTGGCCGTGCAGATCGGAAAGAGATACGCTTGTCTCCAACCAAAACGAAATCGGGCCGACGCACAGAGCCTGAGCCATGCAAAAAAATTCGCCCCGATCCAAATATGAGCACCCCATTCTCGGGGGCTTTCCTTGCTTGCACTCATGGAGAAAGTTTAGTAATCTCCCGCGAAGAGTCACGTTGATCTATTTCGAGACGAAACAACCATGCCATTTTTCGGTGCCCATTTATCGACGGTCGGTGGGGTTCAAAATGCCGCTCTCTCTGCAGGGGAGTTGGGGTTTAGCACCGTCCAACTTTTCACCAAGAACAACAATCAGTGGAAAGGCAAACCTTTGACCGATGAACAAATTCAGCAATTCCAACGTTTTGTCCAAAAGGGGAAACTGAAATTCCCCACCGCACATGATTCTTATCTCATCAATCTCGGTTCCCCTGTCGAACAGAATCGGCAACGTTCGATCGAAGCCTTTATCGACGAAATTCACCGAGCCGACCAATTGGGTCTGAGTTATCTCGTGATGCACCCCGGCGCTCATATGGATGCAGGGGAATCACAAGGATTAAAGCAAATCGTTGCCTCTTTTGATCAGATTTTGCAAGAGTGTGGAGCGTTCCAAGTGAAAATCCTGTTGGAAACATCGGCAGGGCAGGGCACTTCATTGGGTTATCGTTTCGAGCATTTGGCCGCAATCCTCGCAGGGGTGAAACACCCTGAAAAATTTGGTGTCTGTGTGGATACCTGCCATATCTTTGCTGCCGGTTATGATATTTCTTCTCCCGAGGGGTATCATAAGACCTTTGAGGAATTCGATCGTTTGGTGGGCCTAGATCGGATTTGTCTTTTTCACATCAACGATAGCAAGAAACCCCTAGGTAGCCGTGTGGATCGCCATGAACATTTGGGAGAAGGGACGATAGGGAAACAAGGATTTCAATTACTTCTTCGGGACTCTCGCTTCTCGAACTTACCGATGATTCTCGAAACACCAAAAACCAATTCAGAAGGGAAACCAATGGACCCTGTGAACCACGCACGAATGAAACGATGGCTGAAAGGTTGAACCAACATTGTTCGAAGTGACAGGCTATTTCTTGCCAAGCGAAAGAAATCGGGGAATGAGTATCCACGGTTCAAGCAACGCTTCAGCAATCGAGGTGGAGTTATTCTGTTAGGGATTTGATGATCATCGTTGCGTAACAACCTCGAGGGAGTTCAAATTTCAGAAGTACTTTTTCTCGGCCCCGATGTTGTTCATCCGGTTCGACCAAAACACTCAGGTTCGAGACGTTGATAACCGCGTCGCGTTCCCCCCTAGAAAAAAAGGGTTTTTGCAAGCCGCGAATTTTCATTTCCTCAAGGGGGAAACCCTCCTCGGCAAGAACCGCGTTCAAAATCGGTAACCAAGGTTCGTGACCTTGGGGTTTCAGTCGAGCCGAGGGGAGCGGCAAGGAGAGAGTTTTCCAAGTGGAGAGAAGCTCAGGGGGAATCTGTCGAGGAATCGGAAATTCCCCGAGCTTCAATTCGATCATACGCAAATCATTGGGAGCGAGATGGGTGGTCAGCCATTTGGCAAGGAAACGATTCCACACATGGCTTTGGTAAGCAGCTAAATATAATCCGCCCAGATCGGGCCTTAAGCGAGCCACCGTCCCGCGAAAATCAGTCGGATGATGAACTAAGTAGTCCACAAGGCTTCGGGCATGCGATTTTCCCAGTTTACTCTTCAAAGTTGCCCAATCTCCCCAGTATTGTTTCAGGAGAGCTTTTTCTTTTTTGTCAGGCCCCCGATCCGATTCATTTGGCTCAACCAACGCAAGTTGCAAAGCCGCTTCAAAATGGCCGAGAATCATCTCCTTGGCAATGAATCGTTTCGAGTAGCCAACGCTGCCAAATCGCTGATTATCGAAGTAATTGGGAAAACCACACCTTTCAACTTCAGGTAATCGTTCCAATAATCGATTCTTTTCGGTCTCATTCACATCTCGAATGGTGATGGTAAATCGATTCCCAACAATATCTTGTGGAGAAAATGCCCTCGGAACGGGATGGAGATATTCCAGAAAAATTCGTTCGTGCTTCAGGTTCTTTTGAGGCCCATTAAAGATCGTGATGTATTGAGTGGTTTTCGCGTGCCGATCCTTAAGCCCGCCATAGGAAAGCGCATCGGGTGAAATTTTCCACAGCCGTTTGATTGCCCGCATGGCATCAGGGCTGGTCCAGCCTTCTTTTTCTAATCGATACAAGGAATGGTGATTGGTGGAGGAAGTGGTATGGGTTGAGGTGAGGAAATCAGGGTGGGGGAGTTCCTCAACAATAAAATCGGTGGTAGTGTATTTGACTTTAATGTTTCTAGTCTAAAGGTATTAGCTAGATGAAAAAAAAGGGGTTGAGAGTTGAACCCGAAACCGTCGCCCACTCAGCTTCGAATCCTACAACCTCTCAACCCCATCAGTGATTGTGATGATTAACATCACACCAGTAGTATACCGGCGATATGAAGAATCTTCAAGTACCCTATGCAAAAAAATGGGAAAAAATTTTCTTAGATTTTTCCAATACTCGTCGAGCGGACAATAAAAAGTTATGGAATCAATTGTTAATTAAGGATTTAGGAAAGGAGTATTACTTCAGATAACCCTAGGGTTTTTTTGGAAAAAGAATCTCGTTTTTGAGCGGATTCTCACTCAGGGAAGTGTCCGAGAGATCACGGAACCTCAGAAAATTCCATTCCTCTGGAAGGTCTTTTGGTTGCGATTTTGTTTCTCGGGGGGGCGGCACGGGTTTGATCAAAGGCTCAGTCGGATTTCTGGGACGGGGAGGAGTTGGCAGTTGCGCTGCCAATGTGGTCAATTCGTGACATATCAACTGAAGCGTATCCGGATGGGTCGGAATCTCCCACTTTGAGCAAGTCGGTATTTTGTATGTTTCCCCAAGCTGATAGGGGGATCGGCCAAGCCAAGTATGGCCTCCTTGAATCGAGATCGTGCGAAATGTGTCTTGATCCTGCTTCATGGTACAGCTTCGAGGGTCCAACAAAATAAGTAAATCGATCGGAATTCCCAATTCCGTCGAACTTCGGGCCAGAGATTGAGCGCTTCCTGCACCACTATCAAATCCAATCACCACAAACCGAGCCGGACGGCATTCCCCATGGATGTAACGAATCTTTTGTAGGAAGTACGATTCTTGATGCGAATGACCAAAGAAAGTCTTGGTGAATCCTTGCTTCCCCAGATAGTCCTTGACCCCAGTCAAATTGCAATATCCCAGCGGATCGGGTCCGTTGATTAAAAATACATAGATGCAATTCTTAGAGGCATCCGACACGAGATCGGTCTCCCGCCACTCCTCGGGGGAACATTTCGGAACAGGATGAGCAAAATGAAGGCAACCCGAGCAGAGCAAGGGAAAAAACGAGACTAAGGCAATTCGGGGGACTATGAATTTCATACCAAACAACCCCGTATGGGTAAGATACAAACGTTACAACCCCTTCCATCGAATCGACCGGAATAGATGGATCAGGCGAAGTATGAAAAATCCAGAGATCCGGTGGGAATAGATAAGAAGTGTTCGGGTTGTTAAATCTGGATGATCTGGAGAATCCTTTTTTGGGATGAAATTTCTAAATCTTGGGTCACCTGAGGCGATTTCCCTTCGATATTCATTTGAAAGAAAAAGGTTGTTCAAACGAATATCTAATAAGAACCCAAAGTGATGCCCCAAAAACGAACCACAGAATTTCGGCGCAAGATGGGACCAAACTGACGTTTCCAAGGGAAAGTTACAAAAAATGGTTCGTAAATGGTACAAAAATTGCTTGGTTTTTTCTGCCTCAAACTTGTGTCGCAAAATAAGACACGAGTAAACTGTTCCAAATCAACAAAAGAGGTGCATCATGGCTCGACGAGATGCCTTATTACGATTAAAGAAAAATTTATTGGCTCGACGTTCTGAATTAATGAAACGAATGGGCGGCGATCTCAAGTCTCTTGGCACGGTCCATTCGGGTGGGGATGACCCCGCGGACGTGGCTTTTGATGCCACTGCCGATGAGGTGACCTCATCGCTCGTGGAATTAGAAGGTCGAGAATTGAATCAAATAGAAAGAGCGTTACATCAATTGAAGCTCGGTACTTACGGGATTTGTGAGGGTTGTTCCTGCAAAATTCCCGTCGCCCGACTCAATGCTCTTCCTTACAGTACGATGTGTATCGAATGTCAGCGCAAAGCTGAGGACGATGAAGATTGGTCTCCGCGTAGCACCTCTCTGGGGTGGGGGGCAGTCCGAGATCAGCGGAACGAGAAAGAAGTGAACCTTCGCGATATTGACGTTTCTCAAAATTAATCGATCCTCGATCGTACTGAAACCATTAGGAATTTCGGCCCTCTGTCAAGGTAGCCCCATGACAGAGGGCCGCTGTGTTTTCGGGTGTTTAATTCAAGATATTCTTGCATCTCTGTTCACCATTTGAATTATTTGGTGGTATCGGTAACACGCCTGAATGGTTACTCAGAGGGCCGCGTTGTATTGCAAGGGATTGTCTGTTCAGAAGGGATTATTTAGGGGCCGATTTATTTCACGTTAGGATTGTTGAACTGATTGGCTTTGACGATTTCTTCCGCCAGTTTAGTTATCATCTCATGAGTCCAAGTAAAAGAAACCTGTTCTCGTTTGCTATCGGTTGCTCGATCAAAGACATAGCATTCGAGTTGGACCTGATTGGTCCCGAACAATCGAATTTCATAATACCGAATCGAGGCATTCTGAGTTTGAGTGATTTCCGAGCGGAGAACGGCATGATTCAAATTCGGATCGCATTCGATAACCTGAATTTTATCAAGCCAACCATGCAGCGATTGGGTCAAGGTTGTAGCAAATCGAGAAAGATTGCCCTGAATCTGCGGTTCGCGAACGAAGGTCAAGCGTTGGATCGAACTGGCGAGCGATTCTACCTTATGAACCACTAGGTGAATTCGCCACGAGTCCGCTAAAGGGAACGTAGCTTCATGGGGACCTTCCCCTTGCGGATTCCAATTACTTAGATTTTGCTGGAGTGTTTTTACTGACATTTTCATCCCCTATGATTTTCTGAGTGTGGTCGGACCCATCAAACGAAAGCAGAGTCGGTTTCCCATCAACAACGGTTTCTAAATGGACGGGACGGGCCCACATATACTGGAGATTCATGAGCACATCGCGAGCGTAGTTGAGTTTCAGGTCGATCCCATTATGTTGATGGCGTAACAGAAGTTCCCCTCGGTTCTTATGATTACCGTTTATTACATAAATCCATGGTTTGCCAAAGTTTGTCAAATTAAATAGTAATCTTTGCTTAATTTTGTCGAATTCTCGCGAATCGATGACATACTGACCCGATTGATCGTGGTACGAGAAGCTAAATAATTTATGCCGGTCACAAAATTCGGGTGTCAAAAAAGTATCGATGAAGGTAATATCGTTATGAATCCGGCGAACCTCAAAAATCTTTTGCCGGCCGAGGCCTAATTGTTTGTCCCAGCGTCTTTTTTCCACAAGGTCATCGCAAGCCTCGTACTCGGGGCCAAATTGCCCCCGATTCCAACGCTCTTCGATGTCTCGTAATAATTCAATCCCGATCTTGTAGGGGTTCAGGCGTCCTCCGCTCATGGCCATCGTCCCTGAGTGGTGATCCGCATAGTCAATTACTTCAGACGGATGGAGGGCTTTTTGGGTCATGATGGTCGAATGCCAATAACTAGCCCAGCCCTCGTTGAGGATTTTGGTCTGCCCCTGAGGGTAGAAATAATAGGCTTCGTCTCGAATGATCGAAAGAATATCCCTTTGCCAAGGGCGTAACGGTGCCGATTCTAACAAGAATAACAGCACATCTTTTTCTGGTTGGGCAGGGAACGAGAGATCGGCATTTTGCTCGCGGCGTTTTTTTTCTTCATCAAGCCGAGCATGGAGGACCTCCGGTGGATTGATGTAATCCTCCATATAATCTTTCGAGCGGAATTTCCCTAGACTCGGTTCCTCAGTTACTTCCAGTTCGTCAGTGGGTTTAGTATCTGCTCGACGTTTGAAGGCAACCGAGTGTATATCAATCAGATCATCGATGGAATGACAACGATCGATAAAGCGTTCGACCTCGTCTTCACCGAATCGTTCGATGTAGTTTCGGATGCGCGAACCGTGATTGGCGATCTCGTCCATCATCTTCCGATTGGTGTGCGAGAAATAAGCGTTGCACTTGAAAAAATCGGAGTGACCATAAACGTGAGCCATCACCAACTTTTGATCGAGGGTATGGTTGCACCGCATCAGGTAGGCATAGCAAGGGGTCGTTGTTGATGACCATTTCGTAAATTTTAGACAGGCCATACTCGTAGCTTTTTTTCAGTTCCTCATATTGCATCCCAAACGACCAATGGGGGTATCGGGTGGGAAATCCCCCGAAGGCAGCGATCTGGTTCAATTCGTCGGCATCGACTACCTCAAAAATGGTTTCAAAGAAATCCAAACCGTATTCTCGGGCGTAACCTTCGATTTCATCCTTAAGAACCCTCAGGTTCGGAGGAAGATTCGTATGATAAAAATAGCTTTTCATGGTTAACCCCCGTGCCTGCCTAACGTTTTTGAGTTGAAACCTCGTCTTCCATAGATTTCACGATCAACAGTAGTTCCGAATCCTTGTGTACTTACCGGCCTGTGGTAAGGAATTCTCGAATACTCTTGAGGATCGAATCGCGGTCGGGAATTTTCGAGACAACAAGATTATCGTGTGAGCCAATAAACTCGGAAATATGCTCGATAAATTCACCCGAACCATAAGGGCTTTCGACTTGCCCATATCCAAATAGATTCACCTCAGGGAGTAAGCGGTTCACTAAAATATCGAGGCATTTGGGGTTATCGTCCCCCCAATTATCTCCATCGGAAAAGTGGAAGATGTATAAGTTCCACTCCGAGGCCGGATAGCGTTGACTGATGATTTTCGCGGCCAATTCATAGGCGCTGGAAATTTTCGTTCCCCCGCTTTCCCGAGTGTGATAGAAGGTATGCTCATCAACCTCTTTCGCTACGGCATCGTGAATAATATAAACCCGATCGATCCCTTGGTAATGCGATTTAATCCATGTGTCTAACCAAAAAGATTCAATGCGGACGATCTCTTTTTGTTCATCGGTCATGCTTCCGGAAACGTCCATGATGTAGATGATGCAGGCCACGGCATCGGGTTTCTGCACCGTTTTCCAAGACCGATAAAGCTTATCTTCTTTAATGGGTATAATTCGCGGTTGCATGGGGTTATAAGTCCCCGAAGCAATCTGGCGTTTCAGGGCCTGCTTGAAAGTTCTCTTAAAGTGCCGTAAAGATTCCGGCCCGACCTTGCGAATGGTCGAGTATTTATCTTTTTCCGAAATGACGTTTTTCTTCCCCTTCGGTTCGATTCTGGGAAGGGAGAGTTCTTCCCCCAAAATCTCGGCCAGCTCTTGAAGCGACAACTCGACCTCAAGGATATGTCCGCCTGGGGAATCACCAGCCTGAGGAGTACCTGCTTGATCGGGGTCGGAAATGGGTTGTCCCACTTGTCCGGGGCCGCTGCCGACCCCGCCGGAATTTTTCTTCCCGTATTGGAACTGGGGAATCTGAATTTGGGGCAGGGGAATTGAGACAAAATCCTTACCCTTTTTCCCGATCAATTCCCCACGGGAGACGTATTTTTGAAGGTCCGATTTGACCTTGCCCCGCACAATTTTGCGGAACCGTTGCAAATCGCGTTCGATACGTTGACTCATGGCTCCGACCTCAAAATCGTATTATTTTTTAACGCTAATTTTCAAAAGCTTTGCTCCTCAATCTTTGAAATGTGAAGCGACTGGGTCGGAAAATACCAACGGGTGCAAATCAGTCAGGAAGGCTAAACCATTTCAGAGATGGGGAGGGACCGAAGTGTAGGAATAAGGTGGGGGTGCCCTGAGCCGCACATTCCAGCCCTTAGTGCTGCTCCTTCCGGCCTGACACGGTTCAAACCTTCCTGTCGGTCAGGCCCCCACCCTATCCCTACACATTCGGCTTATTTCTTCGTCTGACCTCGGGCAAAGATGCTTGCCACAAATGTCAGCACATCAGTTGCACTTGATTCATTATATCCATAATTTCGGATCAAGCGCTGCTTCACTATGTCAATTTTTTCTTGAGTCGCCTTGTCTACCACGTTAGAAACCAAACTCGAGAGTTTGATGGTATCCTTTTGGTCCTCGAACAATTTCAATTCTAACGCTTTTTGAAGGCGTTCATTCGTTCTATAGTCGAATTTCTTGCCGTCAATAGCCAAGGCCCCAATGTAGTTCATAATCTCGCGGCGGAAATCATCTTTACGAGATTCGGGAATATCGATTTTTTCCTCGACGCTCCGCATCAATCGCTCATCTGGCTCTTCGTAGCTTCCTGTATAACGATTCCGAACCTTTTCCCGTTGGGTGTAGGCTTTGACATTGTCGATGTAATTGCCGCAGAGCCGAGTCAGCGCCTCTTCATCGGCGGCAATGGCTCGTTGAACCTCATTCTTCACAATGTCTTCGTATTCTTCCTTCACCACCGCCAACAATTCTTTGTAGTGCTTTAAGGTATCCTCATCTGTAATCAAGGCATGGTGCCGCAAACCCTCTTCGAGTTCCTTCAGAACCATAAAGGGATTGATGTTGTCTTCCTCGGGGTGAGCGACGAGTGCATTGGAAATTTTGTCTTGGATATATCGAGGCGAAATTCCCGACATCCCCTCTTCAGGGGCTTCTCGTTTCAGGTCGATAATGTTATCTTCGGTGAAACCGGGCAAAGTTTTACCGTTGTACAGTTTGAGTTTCTGCATCAGGGTCAGGTTATGATGCTTCGGCGGACTGAGGCGAGTCAGCACGGCCCACATGGCTGCCACTTCGATCGTGTGCGGAGCAATATGTTTCCCTTTGACCCGTTGGGGGTTGAAATCTTTCTCGTAAATTTTGACTTCATCGCGAAGCCGTGTCACATAGGGAACATCGATCTTAACGGTTCGGTCACGCAGGGCTTCCATAAATTCGTTACTCTGGAGTTTGCGATATTCGGGGCTGTTCGTGTGACCAAGAATCACTTCGTCGATGTCGGTTTGGGCAAATTTCTTGGGTTTGATCTTGTGTTCTTGGGAGGCCCCTAACAAATCGTACAAGAAGGCCACATCCAGTTTGAGCACTTCGATAAATTCGACTAAACCGCGATTGGCGATATTGAGTTCCCCATCGAAGTTAAAGGCGCGAGCATCGGACTCGGCGCCGTATTCTGCGATCTTACGGTAGTTGATGTCGCCGGTTAATTCCGTGGAATCTTGATTCTTTTCATCCTTCGGTTGGAAGGTACCAATACCAATGCGATCTTGCTCGCTGAGTATAAGCCGATAAACACGAATGTCCCCCAGTACGCGTTGCCAATCGCCCCCATATTGTTTGAGACGATCGGTAAACATTTGCCGACAGAAGGGGCAGACATCCCCTCGGATGGTGATTTCAAAGGAAGATTTTTTGTGTGCGTTGAGCTTCTCCAAGAGTTTAGCGCGATATTCATGAGGAATCAGCTTCAAGGGTTCTTCGTGCATGGGACACTTAGAAAGAGTGCCATCGGGCATTTTCCACGAATAGGCATAGATGGCACCGGCATCGGTCCGCGAGTAATCTTCTAGGCCCCGTTTGAGTAAGCGGGCGATGGTACTTTTGGCCGAACCCACCGGACCGTGCAAGAGCAGGACCCGTTTTTCTGTCCCGTAGCCTTGTGCGGCGGACTTGAAGGTATGCACTAGATTAGCCAAGGTACGATCTAACCCGAAAACCGCATCCCCATGTTGTGAGGCATATTCGGTGAAGAATTTGTAGCGGGTGATTTTTTCTTTGTGTTCGTAAGTCTCCTCGGTCCCGTGAGAGAGGATCATATCGTAAAGACGTTGGTAGGCAGTCCGAGTGACTTCCGGATGAGCAATTACCAAATCCAGATATTCATCGAATGAGCCTTCCCAGTGAAGCCGTTGGTAATCGGTAATATCACCATCCGAACGCAATTCATTTAATATCTTGAAGCCCTGACTCATCGTAATCTCCGTTTAGATTCATCTGGGGTTTTGAGGGGGCCGACGAGAGCCCCTATGCTTTCGCCGGTAAGCCTTGCGTGTCGTGTTGGATACAGAATCGCTAGTAAGCCAACACAAGCGAAGGAGAGGTCTACTCTATTTTACCCAATCGCTGCTCCAAAATGATTCAGGAATTTGGAATTCTCTCCAAAATACCCGATCGTTACAGATTGACCTCAGAGCAACGACTTTTTGTTCCGAGTTGCAAGAAAACTTTCCTCCGACATTTAACCTATACAAGACTACTCATAGACAACGGGTATTTGTCAAGCCCAAAATACCTTCATATATCCCAAGGAATTGAATCTGCCTAGATTTCCTAGTCATTTGTTGTTAGAGTGGGGGCTTGTTTGAGGAGTACGGATTGGGTGAGGAACCCCTAGAACCCAGCCTTTTTGAAAGGATACAAACATGCGTAATCTCTTTGCTTTAATTGGTTTAGCGACGGTCGCTTTTCTAGGAGCGGGTTGGTACCTTGGTTGGTACAAAATCTCTGCCGAGAAAAGTCCCACGGGCACACAAAATATCAACGTCAGTCTCGATACAGGAAAGATCACCAGCGATGTCCAAACCGGAGTGAAACAAGGCGCCGAAGTGGGCGGGGAATTCGTCAACAAATTGAAGGACATGAAACAAGATAAGCCGGCCCCGATGACGGTTCCTCAAGGCCCTGCCAGTCGGTTCTTCTCGCCCGAGGATAATAATGGTTGGAAACCGCTTGGCTCAATCAAGACTGATCGGTAACCCCCCTTTTCTGTGAAGACCTTTTTCCTTTTCTTAGATGAATTTTCACTGTCCTTTTTTTTCAAAAAAATTCCCTTAACCAGATGTTTTGAGATTGTTTTTTCTTTGTGTGGGGTTTATTATTCTCTTACCTCTGCGGTGTTTGTGATTGTGACGTTACTTTTTTGGCGAACCAACGTTTCACCCGTAGGGGACTCGAATTCCTTGAGTGCCGCAAGCTCACCACCTATTCCTTGCGAATAGGCTCGTAGTGATGATCCGAATATCTCAAGGAAAAGTCCCCACTTTACATACGGGTTCCCAAAAGCGACACACACGGCACAGGTGGGGGTTTTCCTCATTTTCCCTTTCAATCCCACTCACTCGCACATAAACTAACTTTTTGTGATGCGAGTGAGTGCGGATGATTCCTTTGAATCGTTGTCGTGTCGTTCTTGTGCAACCTCATTTCAATCCGAATGTAGGTGCGGTGGCACGACTAATGTGCAACTTTGGCTTGACGGATTTATTTCTCGTGGCTCCTTATGCCAACCACCTTTCCGATGATGCCAAGAGAATGTCCACACATGGTGAGCATATTTTGCAAAACGCCAAGGTGGTGGACACACTTCCGGATGCCTTGGTTGATTGTCGTGTGGTCTACGGTACGGCAGATACTGCCGATGGAATTTATCGCCATACTTCGTACGGTCGGCCGGATGAACTAATTCCACAAATGATTCCTGCTTTGCAAGATGGTCCTTGTGCGCTGGTTTTTGGCCCCGAACCTTCAGGGTTGACTAATTACGAATTAAGCCTTTGTCATGGGCAAATACGCATTTTGACCGACCCGAATTATTCCAGCATGAATCTGTCCCAAGCCGTGGCAGTTTGCCTGTACGAACTCCGTAAACATTGGCAGTTTGCCCAAAGCGGTAGCCATCGCACACAACCGATTGCCCCTTATCAAGATCAAGAACTTCTGTTCCAGAACCTCCGTGAAGGACTGGAAGATATTCATTTCGTCTGGGGCTCGCGGGCCGATAGCCTGATGCATGCTCTGCGTCATCTGATCGTTCGGGCGCAACCCTCACCCAACGAGGTACGTTTGCTCTTCGGTTTGGCAAGGCAATTGAAGTGGATTGCTCGGAATGGTCCACGAATCATCGACGGGGCTGCCGAACCCGAAGCCGATCTTCAAAATCCAAACGCTCTCTCCGATCCCAAGACTGATTTTCAAAATCCGATCGATGACACAATCCCGAATGCATAAACTAACAGACGTATCTTAGTTCCTAAACTTGAGATTGGATCGACATGCAGAAAGTGATTCGTGGTCGGGCTTTTGTTTTAGGCGATAATATCGATACTGATCAAATCATACCGGCTCAGTATCTGACGTACAACCCTGCCATTCCCGAGGAATATCGGATGTTTGGCAAGTATGCGCTGGCAGGGGTTCCCGCACCGCAAATGGGGCTTCCCAAAGGGCATATTCCGTTTCACACCCGAGATGAGTTTGTCTCGGATTACCAAATCATCGTGGCGGGCAAAAACTTTGGTTGCGGGTCCAGCCGCGAACATGCCCCCGTGGCCTTGGCTGCTGCAGGGATTCAAGTGATTGTTGCGGAATTTTATGCTCGCATTTTTTATCGCAATTGCATTAACGGCGCTTATGTCATGCCGCTCGAAACCTCTCAGCGATTGGTCGATGAGATCGTCACAGGGGATGAACTGACCATCGATTTGGAAAAGGAAATTCTCACCAATCACAAGACCAACGATCAATGGAAAATTTCCGGTCTCGGTGAGGTCGCTGAGATTTTCGAGGCAGGGGGAATTTTTAACTACGCTCGCCAGAAAGGGATGTTTGCCGGATAATTTTAGGAACAATCGCTTCTTCCTCTCCGAGGTGATACCATGCGCTGGTTGATAACTTTTTGTAGTGTCGTAGGCTTGGCATTCAATCTGATGGCTCAGGAAAAATCCGTCCTGCGGGCGGGAGCCTATGCCCAAGATGTGACCCCCAAATCCTTTCCCATTTCGGTGAACGGGGGCTTTGTCGATCGCCAGATTAAAGCGGTGGATGATCCCCTTCATGCCCGATGCCTCGTTCTGGATGATGGCAAAATGCAAGTGGCCTTGGTCGTGGTCGATAACTGCCTGATTCCTCGGGAATTGATGGACGATGCCAAAAAACGTGCCCAAAAAACCACCGGAATCGACCCGAAGAATATCCTGATTTCTGCAACGCATACTCACAGCGCCCCTTCGGTAACGGGTGCCTTTGGGTCCGCTGCCAACAAGGAGTACGTCGAGTTCCTTACGGAGAAAATCGCCGAAGGAATTGCGAAAGCACAAAAAAATCTGACACCGGCTCGACTCGGCTTCGGTACGATCGATGAGCCAAATCAGGTTTTTAATCGTCGCTGGAAACGCGAGGTAGGATTGATTCCTGCCGACCCGTTTGGAAATACTACCGACAAGGTTCAAATGAATCCCGGTCACGAAGTGAAGGGGTTATTGGAACCGGCCGGCCCGACCGATCCTCAAATATCGGTTCTTTCCGTGCAGACAAAAGACGGGAAGCCCCTAGCGATTTTGGCGAATTATGGCCTTCATTATGTGGGCGGGAATCCGAATATATCGGCTGATTATTTTGGTGCCTTTGCGGATCGTCTTTCGCAGTTGATTGCTCCGGAGCAAAAATCGCCCGTGTTTGTCGGGATCATGTCAAACGGAACAAGCGGAGATGTGAACAATATCAATTTCGCAAAAGGACCCCTGAAGCGAGGCCCTGGTGAACAAATCCGCATTGTGGCCGATGTCGTTGCCAAGAAAGTCAAAGAGGTTTACGACAAGATAGAACATAAGGACAACATCACTTTGGCCGTGGCGACAAAGGAACTTTCACTGAAGGTCCGAAAACCTAACAAGGATGAGGTCGAGCGGGCCAAGAAAATTCTCGCTGATGAATCGATCAAAATGGGGACCAAGGAAAAAGTCTATGCCCAAGAAACCGTATTGCTCCAAGATTATCCCGATGAAGTGAAATTGATTCTCCAAGCTATTCGGATTGGGGATGTGGCCATTGGTGCTATTCCCTGTGAGGTGTTTGCCGAAATTGGGTTGGAAATCAAAAAGAAATCGCCCCTGAAACAAACCTTTGTGATTTCCTTGGCGAACGGCTACAACGGCTATCTTCCGACACCCGCACAACATGCCCTTGGAGGCTATGAAACGTGGCGTGCCCGTTCGAGTTATCTCGAAGTGAAGGCCTCGGAACCGATCACCGCTGGTATCCTCGAACTCCTCGAAAAAGTAAAATAAGAGCCTTGAATTTCTAAATCCCTTCTTGAGTGTTCACTTCGTTACTCGATCTCATCGGGTTAGGTTTTTCTCTGGAGTTCGGAGGCTTTTCTTCGCTTTTTGCAGTGAAGTTACTACACTTCTCAACAGTCACTTTCGAGGCATGTTATGGTTTCGTGGTTACTTGCGGTTCCGGGACGAATTTTTGTGGTGGCAACGCTCTTGCCGTTGGTAGTGGCTTTATTGATGGCAGTAGTAGGCACAATCCGCAGTGCCGTTAAACCCTATCGACTCAAATCGCGTGCTTGTGCTTTCCTTTATGGGTACCTCGGCGGGGATACCCCTCTGCGAGTGGGTGCGTATATCGCCACGGCAACGATTTTTGCCTCTGCGATTCTGTCTATTCTTGGGCTGATTCAATTCTTTGACTCAACCGGTCAAGCAGAAAAAACGTCTGCTTGGGCCGAAAGTGTGACGTGGATCAAACTATCCTTGCCTGAGGGACATGATCTCACCCTTGAGTTAGGCTATCGCATGGATGAATTGAGCGTGCTGTTGTTTGCGATGGTCTGCGTGATTTCTTCGATGATCTTCTTGTTTTCGCTGGGTTACATGCAGGATGAAACCGAGAAGCTCCACACCGATCATGAAATTCACTATACCCGATCCGGACGCTATGGACGCTTCTTCCTATTCTTGCTGGTGTTTTGCTTCTCAATGCTGAATTTGCTGATCGCAGATAATCTGTTCCAGATTTTTGTATCGTGGGAACTAGTGGGCTTGTGCTCGTTCCTGCTGATTAGCTTTTATCATGAACGACCCAAAGCGGGTTTGGCCGCAAACAAAGCATTCATTATGAATCGCGTGGGGGATGCTGGGTTTCTGATTGGTCTAGCGATTCTTTGGACCACGTTTGGCACCTTGAATTGCGAAGAATTAAGGCAAAAGCTACCGCTTGGTGGGCTTTCTGAACCGCTGTTGACCCTTGCAGGACTCGGGATTTTTCTCGGTTGTGTGGGTAAATCGGCCCAGTTTCCTTTGCACACTTGGTTGCCCGATGCCATGGAAGGGCCGACCCCCGTTTCGGCTTTGATTCATGCTGCCACAATGGTGGCTGCAGGGGTTTACCTTGTCGGTCGTGTCTATTGGCTCTTCACGGCCGATGTTCTTTTTGTGATTGCTGCCACGGGGATGATTACTCTTCTGCTCGCAGCTACGATTGCGGTCGTCATGACCGACATCAAACGCATTTTGGCCTATTCCACCGTCTCGCAGTTAGGGTACATGATGCTCGCCTTGGGTGTGGGGGCTTGGACCGCAGGGCTTTTTCACCTCATCACTCATGCGTTCTTCAAAGCATTATTGTTTTTGTGTTCGGGGAGTGTGATTCACGGTTGCCATCATGAGCAAGATATTCGACAAATGGGCGGGTTGCGGAAAAAAATGCCCCTGACGGCCTATACCATGTTGATCGGGGTATTGGCAATATCCGGCTTACCGTTCTTGAGTGGCTGGTATTCCAAAGATCAAATCCTTGCCGCCGCGATGGGCTTTGGCCTATCTTCGGGGCATATCTTCCTCTTTGTGGTTCCCTTGTTTGGGGCGGGTTTAACTGCTTTCTACATGATGCGTCTTTGGTTATTGACCTTTACGGGTGAAGCTCGTTCCGAAGTGGCTGCTCACGCTCACGAATCGCCTCGAACGATGACCCTTCCTCTGATTGTGTTAGCCGTATTCAGCGTGGGGATCGGTTGGGGTTGGCCTATCTGGAATCCCGAAGCCAGTCTTGTGAGTCATACTCTCGAACGCATCGAACCGAGCAACGCCAAAGAAATGGTCAAGATTGATCATTTAGCCGGTTGGCTGGGCCTTGGCGTTGCTTTACTCGGCTTACTCCTTTCCTGTGTGATTTACCTGTGGCGGAAAATTTCTGCCGAAACTCTTAAAAACCGTGCTGCCTTTCTGCATGCCCTACTTACCAAAAAATGGTACTTCGATGAGATTTATTCTGCGCTGTTTGTTCGCACAACTCAATTGACAGGAGCCATTACGGGACGATTTGATAAACGCCCCACCTCGGAAGCCGAAGATAATCAAGTGAATATGACCAGCTTGGATGGAACCCTTAATGCCATCGGACAAGGGACCTTGACTCTCAGCGAGCGATTACGTCCCTTCCAGTCCGGTATTCTTCGGAATTATGTGACGATCCTGATGCTCACGATTACAGGGCTGGTGGGAATCATTTACTTATTGAGTTCGCTGCCTTCGCAAGATCGATGAGGTTACTTCACGAGTTCCAAAATTAGTTTCACAGCGGTTCCTTCTTTCGGCAACAAATCCTTGTTGACTTCGAGTTTCAGGTTCTTTTCATCCTTCATGGTCAGAGAGCTTTGAATGACGGTTTCATCGGTGACGGGGAAGATGGCAATCAGAGTTCCCGTGACGTCAGCTCCGTAGGTCTCTTCAGGTTTGGTGGGGTCCACTTTCGTCTTCGCTGAACCGGTGAACAAAAACGTTGTATCACGGGGGAATGGTTCTTTGGTTTTGGGATCGAGCAAAAAGCGTTGAATCGAGATTTTCTTCGAGCCGCTTCCGTCTGGAATTTCAAGAAAAATTTTGACTTCCTGACCTCTGGCCGGTCCCATTTCCCCACGAGCAGGTTTACCCGCTTTGCCCCCAAGCGATTCTAACGCTTTATGAACATCGCTGGGTTTCACATCGATGCTGACCACCGTTTCATGGGCCTTTTTCCCTTTCGGGTGTGGCCAGCACGCAATCACTTCAATCGGATAAATTTCGTCTTTGAGGACTTTTCGAGGGGCTACTTTGGCATCGATGATCACCGCATTTCTGTCCTTGTCGATCTTGATTCCACTTGATTCTTGAGGCGCCATGGTCGAGCCGAGACTCACCAGAACAAGCCCTAACACAAATCCAGTCATCGTCGGAACTCCTTATGAGTTGTTCGCAATAAATGTGCCCCAATTACTTTAGGGAATCGCTGTCTCTAAAAAAAGAGAGTGCCCTCTGCAAGTTACGGGATGAAACCACGAAACCTACCAACATCTGCTGATGAATCAACTGGGTAAATCACTCAATCGACTTCGTCAAATATCGATTTGACTTTTATGGTCTTAATGTGCCAATGAATCAACTGGGTAAATCACTCCGTCATGCCACTATTAAAACAATTTCAAATCCCCGACATTTCATTGTTCAAACTCCATATCATTTCAATCTCTCCCTCTTATCAATGTGAGGTATCACATGCGTGAGACACTTTTCTTTCTGTTGTTGGGTTCTCCACTCCTTTGGGCACAGGCATTGCCCGACACTAAACCTCTTGAGGAAAAAGGAGATTTATCCCTGAAAATGGTGCAGGGCATCAATCAATATCTCACTCAAAAAACAAACGATGCCGTGACGCAGGTCAGGAACCAAGACCCGCCGAAGGATCAGAATGAACGTCGCCTATGGCGCAAAAACCAAGTCGAGAAACTAACCGCTACAATTGGGGGTGTCTCTTATTTGATACCGGAAAAACGCGAGCTACTTCACGATCTGCCCGAAATGCTTCAGAAAGGAAAGTCGCAAACTCGGTTGCTTCGCTGGCAGGTGTGGGAGCATCTGGAATGCGAAGGAGTCCTACACGAAAATCCCGAAGGTGTGAAATTACAAGTGATTATTGTACCCGATGCGGGGCAAACCCCTGCGATGCTTTTTGGCGTCGAACGGGGGGTACCGGACGACCTTCAACTAGCGCGACAATTAGCCCCATATGTCGAACGGATTTTCGTTCCGTTTGTGTTGGATCGTGACGACACATGGTCCAAAAACGATTCAATCAAACGATTCACCAATCAATCACATCGGGAATTTGTTTACCGAATGGCCTACGAAATGGGGATGCACCCGACGGGTATGGAAGTTTCCAAAATTCGCTCGGTGCTGGGATGGATGAGCCGCTTCAGCAACAGTCCTATTCTTCTGATCGGAATCGGCGAAGGGGCCATCACCGCCACAATTGCCTCTGCTTTGGAAGACCCCGAGAAATCCCCAGTGGCTGCAACGGTTTCCTGCGGTTGGTTCGGCTGGGGCGAAGATTTGCACAAGCAACCAATTGATCGAAACATGTGGGGGAATATTTTGCATTTTGGAAGGGTGGGCTTAGGCCGATTGATTCTGCCACGAGGCTATATCGTTTGCACACAGGATGGCATTGTTTATGAGGGGCCACGAAACAGAGAAGGGCGACGCGGCGCTGCACCTGGCGCGATCCAACCTCTTACAAAAGACGACATATTAACCGATTTCAACATTCTCCAAAAAGAATCGAACAACAACGAAAAAAATCCCCCCCCCCTGCATTTGATTGATGAGAATGACCCTAAAGTTCGTGCTATTGAACGTTGGAAAGCCATCCGAAAATTCTTCCCCGATCTCCCTGAAAATGTTTCAATAATGAATAATAACAAGCCAATACTGGATGAAAAAACGATCGAAATACTTCAAATACGAACACCGCACATTCATAAACGACAATTTGAAGGAATGGTGCAACAGGTTCAAAAAACGTGGCAAATCAGCGATCGAATTCGCGAACAATTTTGGACCAAAGTCGATAAATCTTCACCGGAAAAATTCGATCCATCTTGTCAAACGATGCGCGATTATTTCTGGCAAGAAATCATCGGTAAACTTCCGGAATCCAATTCTCCGCTGAATCCCAAAACTCGGCTCATTTACGAGACGGATAAATGGACTGGTTATGAAGTGACCTTAGATTTATACGATTCGGTTTTTTGCTACGGAATTTTGTGTTTACCGAAGAATCTACAAAAAAACGAGAAACGTCCTGTGGTGGTTTGTCAACATGGATTAGAAGGTCGTCCGACCGATGTTTGTAATCCTAAAGAAAAAACACGTTACTACAACTCCTTCGGGGCGCAACTCGCGGATCGAGGATACATTGTTTTTGCGCCTCAAAATCCGTACATCCACCAGAACCAGTTTCGCCAACTTCAACGCCAAGCCAATCCTTTGAAATTATCACTGTTTTCATTCATCATTCGTCAACACGAACGAATTTTGGATTGGCTAACCACATTACCGAATGTCGATGCTGAAAGGATCGGCTTTTATGGGTTAAGCTATGGGGGCAAAACCGCAATGCGGGTACCTGCAGTGCTACCCAAATACAAAATTTCAATCTGTTCCGGCGATTTCAATGAATGGATCGGCAAAAATGTCTCTGTTGAATTACCGATGAGCTATATGTTCACCGGTGAATATGAAATGTTTGAATTTAACCTAGGCAAAACTTTCAATTATGCCGAGATGGCCTATATGATTGCTCCTCGGCCTTTTATGGTTGAGCGCGGCCACGATGATGGGGTAGGAATCGATGAGATGGTTGCTTCCGAATATGCCAAAGTCCGACGATTCTACACGAAACTCAAAATACCCCAACGGACCGAGATTGAATTTTTTGATGGCGGGCATGTGATTAACGGCAAAGGTACTTTTGAATTTATTGAGAAGCACTTGGGAAAAGTAACGAAGTGAAAAAGTATCATAGGAATTCCACTCGATACCAGAGCGAGAAAGGCTCATATTTCAATAATAAGTGTAATCAAAATTACATAGATCATAACAATCAAATGGGTTGAAATCGACTAAGAATAATCTGTTTTGTAAATAGATCGCTTTATAGAAATCATGCTGATACGGATTGTTTAAGGGGCGATCGATTGGCTAGTTTCCGAAATCGAGTTTTGGCTCGCGTGAGGAAAAATTTGCCTAATCCCAACCAGCATAAGAAGGCAAAGGGTATCATAATGAGACGAATGAATTCTTTCCAATGAAACTCTGTTTCGGGGTATAATTCCTCAATGGTTAATGTTACGAGGGCAACAGGTGGTGAGAAGCTAGTACCCACATTGGCAATGAAATCAGTCAATTTATAGGAACCCTGGGTTTCTAATGGTAAAAAGCAACATAATCCCAGTACGATAAAATATCCACCTAATAAAAAAATTCCACTCATTAAGGCAACGAGTGTTGAATAAAGAGAGCTACGGAACGATACAGAACAAAAAATTCCCAGCCAAGCAAAAACCCCTGCAAAACAGATTAATGCTCCACAGCAGATAAGAAATCCCAAGGGGTGACTCCCACCCGCTGCCACACCAATTAACCAGATCAGGAAGACCCAAGCAAATCCCCATCGCATTCCGAGCAGACAGCCCCACCATTTTCCCCAAAGAATCTGATGAGATGAAAGAGGAGTTGATAAAAGAACATCTAAAGTTTGTCGATCTTTCTCGGTACTAATCACACCAGATGCCCGAACTAAGATTCCTAGTAAAAGCATGGTTGCCACAATAGCTCCCATAAATCGAGAATAGTTATTCATATCCTTCTGAAATATAAATGTGATATTGTAGAATGAATTGTAACTAAATGGTGAATAATTATGATGCAATATCTGGTACAAATAGAAGTTAGTCAACATAATACATGGGATAAAACTTCCAATGATTGCCAACCAAACGAAGAGTTGTATGACCCAGCCAGATCGAATCCCAGTATCTATAAAAACTTCTTTCCATAGTACAGGGTTCTCACCAACCATAGGGCGTTTTGACCTCCAATAAGATTTGAGAAACGAAAAGAATTTGGCGGGAGTAGCTGAAATTTTTTTGAGATTCGATTCGATTTGAATTTTATTATTCCCAAATGCTTGAGCTAGGGCAATTCTTCTTAAAAATATCACAGCTAATGTCAGGCAGATTACAATGAAAGATAAATGGAATATCGCATAGAATTTGAGCCGATTTTGCCCTTGACTGGCTACAGCTATATTAGAATTTCCTAAAAAAATATCAGTCGTAGCTGTGAACGGATTTCCCCATGCAAACGATTCGAGAAAATCCTTCTGCGATAATGTATAGCCTAGAAATGTGATTTGAGGGATATTAGAAGACATTGATTCTGCAATTACATAACTGATCGAACTTGCGATAATATAAAATAAGATGATTAGATAACTCAATAAAATTGCATCTCGACTTCGACGACACCACACTGAAGAGACAACAGCAATCGAAGCCAGACTAAGTATGGTAATTAACGTGGCGATAGTGCTGAGAATCATTAAATCGGGATCGATTCCACCAAAGAATTGTAACATTGCTAAAATAGGAAGACCTGCCAAAACAAAAAAGATCACTCCAAGAACACGAGACAAAAATTTGCCAAATAAAATCTCCCGATTGTTCAAATCCGTTGTGAGAATAAATTCCAAAGTTCGTCTTTCTTTCTCGTCGCTAATACACCCCGCAATAGCGCTTGGAGTCACGAAAAAAATGATTAAGGTCTGAGTTAAAATAAATACCGAAAAAAAATTTCGAGTCAAATCGGCAATATCATTCGGTGTAAATCGAAATGATTCACCACTGGTTGCGCAAACCCAAAGAAAAAAAATGACGAGCAATATGGCATAGCCCATCCTGAACCAAATTCGTTTTGTTTTCCTTCCTGTTTGTATAAGGTCGAACCAAAAAACGGGTCCCAAAAAACTTACTAGAAAGGAATACCAAAATACCCCTATCAGCCCTATCCCTAATCCGCAGAACACCGCAAGTATTGCAGGATCGAAACGAGATCGGATTGTTAGAATGCCAATCATCCCTAAAACCAGAATCACCAATCCGATCCAGAAGAATTGGTGATCTCGAACTCGGGTATTCTCTATTCTATTGGCCATACTAGAGTGCCTATTCTTGAGTGATTTGTCTTAAATTCTAGATAAGACAATCGATCAGAACAGGCAATTTTCCTAATGTGCGGAATCAACAAATTTCAACCTATTGATCCAATATAAAGATCGAAGAAATGTTGAATGAGTCAACCTCGCAGTAAATCGAACTTTGCACTCATTTTCTTTTTTCTATTTCAATTATTTCCCCACCAGCTTGCGTAATGAAAGCATGTCGGTTTCGTTGCGATAATTTCGGGCTAAAAAATTGAACGGATCCATCGCCCATAAGGGCTAGGAATCCCCCGTCAGTATGTGTTCCGAGCGAATTAACGTCTTTTTTGGGATCATACTCCAACTCATCCGGTTTGGTCCAAATCACACTTTCTTGCGCTTCGATTACCATGAATGTGTTTGAAGTACCGTCAGCAAAATTAACTAAACTATAACCCTTGTTCCAGTCCCATGCTGCCCCATTTCCAACAAATACGCGATAGTGGGTATGCCCTTCTTTGGGTGCAACGGCATGATGCTGATATACTTTGGGCATTTTGGCGATGAGTTTTTTATTGTGCTCACTATCCCAAGGTTCATCTAATTTAAATTCATGATAGAGTTTCTCTTGCTCAATGAACGGGAGGATCATCACACGCCAACTGAGTAAAGGTTTCCCCTTCTTATCCACAATAGCGGCAGGTGGTAACTTTCCAAAGCTATCATGGTAATTGTGCAAGGCCAGGCCGATTTGTTTGAGATTGTTGCTCCCGCGAATTCGACCGGCCGCGATTTGCACTTTTTCTACTTCAGGTAGGGCCAATCCCAAGCCCGCGAGAGTAAGAGGTCCTACAAGGGTCTTTAATTCCGAGGGAAGCTCTTGAGTGAAAGATAAGGTCTTATCATTTCGTTTCACCATTTCTTTTTTAAGCATCTCGTCGATGCGATTTATTCCTCCCAGTGCCAGTAATGACAGGGTGGCATTTGGTAATTCGATCCATGTTCCAGGCTTTCCATCCCCGCTAATCGTTTTTTTCAATGCGATTCGCTGTTCATCGATTATCTTGGTAAGAGAATCTTTACCAGCAATTGCAGCTTTTTCGGCGGCCTCCGTCGATTTGAGATCAGGATACGTCGCTTCCACGCGGATAATACCATTCCCATTTAGGTCCAATGTCACAAGAAAGTTTTTCATACCAAATAACGGGCGTATTTCGGCAGGAAATTCGCCTACGATCTGACGTTCCCATTCATCTTTTGGCAGGGTATTTAAGTTCACTGCCAGCACCGCATGATGTTTACCTGTATTTGCTAGGGATAACGCTTGGGCTAGGCCGTGAGGTTTACCAGTTTTGGCTTGCTCGGTCATAATTTGAATATCTTTGGATTCACCAAGAGCGATACTATTTTTGCCTATAAATCGGAAGGACATCCCTGTTTTCTCTTCAAGATACCACCCTTCCGATTTTCCTTTGCGGAGTTCTGCACTTGGGAAAGTGTCTTTCAGAATTTTCTCTTTGTTTAATTCTTTGTTGAAGTGTAAGACGATCACAACTCGACCCAGTACCTGCATTTCTGTGTTAATGAAAAGAGTAACCCGATCGAGATCACCCAGATAGGGGGTAAATCGTTTTGCATACGCATCCAATACATCCTGTCCGGTTTTTGAAAGTATATCTCGGACATCTTTGAAATAATCACTTTTCCAAACGTCGGCGGCACGGATATGTAAAAATCCTAGTGCCTCGGCAGGTACCGCTTGCAAATCTTCCGAGAGATTATCTTGGGTTAAAGCCCAACTCGGAAAGAGGAATGTCCAAAGCATTCCCGTGATCAACCATCGCATGTGGAATCTCCTCAAGGTGACAATGGTGAGCCTCTAAAAAGTGATTAAACTTTTCGTCTCACACCCGCAATAGCGTAAACTAATCAATGGTTGATCCAATTTTTTGATGAATTTTTTGGGAATTTTAGATATGTCCCACTATGGATAAGGGCATGAAAATGGTTTGGCCGATAATTTCTTCATCTTCTTCCCTTGCTGTGCTTGTCAGTGGTGGGCTGGATTCGGCTGTAATGCTTGGCGAAGCCACACAGCGTTGGGCCAAGGTTTATCCCCTATATGTGCGGACGGGATCGTACTGGGAAGAGGTGGAACTGGGATATTTGAATCGGTTTCTGAAGAAAATCGCAACCCCTGCGCTGCAACCCTTGCATTCTTTTGATGTCTCGGTGAGCGATGTTTACGGAACGCATTGGAGCCTTTCTGGGAAAGGCATCCCTGACGAAAATTCACCTGACGACGCGGTTTTTCTTCCCGGAAGGAATATCCTTTTGCTGGTGAAGGCTATGATTTGGTGTCACTTAAACGGGATACCCGACATTGTTATGGCTACACTGGAAGCCAATCCCTTCCCCGATGCGACCGATGAATTTTTCACCCTGTTTACACGGTCAATCAACCTTGGGATCGGTTCCCAAGTGCAGGTTCACCGCCCCTATAGTGGTCTAAAAAAATATCAAGTGATCCAGCGCGGGGCCTTGTTCCCCTTGGAAGAAAGTTTTTCTTGCATTCAACCCGTACAAGCTCTTCACTGTGGCCGATGTAATAAATGTGCTGAACGACAACAAGCCTTTCGTCAAGCCCAAGTGACTGATCCAACCCGATACGCAAGCCCGAGCCCTTCAGAGGTTCAAACATGTTTGAAGTAACACGAGAATTTGAATTTTGTTTTGGTCATCGCCTGTGGAACTATAAAGGTAAATGCCATAATCTCCACGGGCACAACGGTAAAGCCTGTGTGACCCTACGCGGTGACAAACTCAATCAATTAGGTATGATCATCGACTTTGTTGAGATGAAACGAATCATCGCAACTTGGATCGATTCCACGATTGACCATACTCTGTTATTGTTCAAAGACGATCCATTGGTGAAAACGCTCCAAGAAAATGGGGAGAAGGTGCTTCCCCTCGACGTTAACCCGACCACCGAGAACATTGCCAAACTCATCTACGATTTTTGTGTGGAAAAGGGGCTACCTGTCGAGAAAGTGACCATGTGGGAAACAACCTACTCTTATGCGACCTACTTTGGTGGCGAAACCCCTTCGATCGTCGTGGAAGAGTAGGCGGCCTTATGTTTTTCGTCTCCCATCCCCTGCAAGATGCCAACTTACCCACTCGGTTGAACAATAATCTGGGTTTATCCTAGGGCTTTTCGCAGTGCCTCGGCCTTATCGGTTTTCTCCCAAGAAAATTGGTCGAGTTCCCGTCCAAAGTGACCATGCCGAGCCGTTTCTTTGTAAATTGGCCGTCGAAGGTCTAAGGTCTCGATAATGCCCTTGGGAGTCAACTTGAAATGCTCGCGAATGAGTTCGACGAGTTTGCTTTCCGTGATTCCCTTGGCGATGGTACCATTAGTGTTCACCCAGATATTCAACGGGTCGGGATAACCAATCGCATAGCTGAGTTGTACCTCACATTGACGGGCTAATCCTGCTTTCACGATATTCTTAGCGATATAGCGGCACATGTAAGCGGCCGAGCGATCGACTTTGGTCGGGTCTTTTCCAGAGAAGGCCCCCCCCCCGTGACGCCCTCGACCCCCGTAGGTATCCACAATAATTTTCCGTCCGGTTAAGCCACAATCTCCATGAGGTCCCCCCGTCAGGAAACACCCCGTCGGATTGATGTGGCAGGCAATATCGTTGGGGCCTAATTTGGGGGATTTTGTATTGGGAAGAATCATTACAAGATTCCCCTTTACAAGGTCGGGGCGGTCGGCCATCAACACAGGTTTGAGTAATTGGTCGATAATAATTTGTCGGGCTTCATCGGTAAAATATTCTAGCCCGTCTTTCGTGGTCATCACGGAACGATCATGCTGCGTCGAGAGAACCACCGTATGGATGCGATTCGGAGACCCATCAGCGTTATACTCCACGGTCACTTGACTTTTGGCATCGGGACGCAACCAAGGGAGTTTGCCACTTTTGCGAAGCTCGGCATGGGCAGAAACTAGTCGGTGCGAAAGGTCGATGGGTAAGGGCATGAGGGTAGGGGTTTCATCACAGGCAAAGCCGAACATCATCCCTTGATCACCCGCCCCACCGGTATCCACGCCTTGAGAGATATTGGGAGATTGCGAATGAATCACGCAATTCACTTGCACATCATCAGCGGTGAAGCCAATTTCTTTCCGCTCCTCGGTATTACGGGCCACATACCCAATATCGTTAATCACTCCGCGAACCAGTTTATCGATGGACTGTCGCAGCAGGGGGGCTTTGGTGGTGATTTCACCAGCGACTACGGCTAAATCGGTTGTCACGAGAGTTTCGCACGCCACCCGACTCATGGGATCGTGCTCTAAGCAGAAATCCAATACCGCATCGGAGATTTGGTCTGCCACCTTATCAGGGTGACCCATACTCACCGATTCACTGGTAAAAAGATAAGTATCCATCCGAAAAAGACTCCTGTTTTCTAATCAAAACAATATCGGACTACTATATGAAATGCGTCCAGCAGAAACACCATTTCTTCACAGAACTGGGCGATTTTAACTAGTTTCATCTCAGCTCAGGTGATTCATGCGCGCTAAGTGGCTACATAATTTTTCATGCTTTAATGTCAGCCGAAGTTTCTCCCTTTTTCTCCCCCAATAATGCTGAAGTGGCTACATAATTTTTCATGCTTTAATGGCAGTCTGAATATCTTATTCTTGATGAAAGTACGATTTTTCAGGCTCTTGCTGGGTGTAAAATTTCTTGCTCTTTGTAGACGAATCGGTTTCATGGGCTGATTGGCCCTTTGTTCCGAATTCGTGACTATTCATTAGGAAAAGAGAATGATAAAATAATGAAGTACCCTCGGAGAGTTCAACTTGCGAAACGGGATTGTTCTGACTCTGATTTTTTTGTTGGCCAGTAGGGCTTGGGCCGCTCCCGATGCCGAAACCTCAACCATCCAAAAGTTGCTCGAAGCCCATTGTCTAAAATGTCACGGGGCTAAAGCACAGAAGGGGGGCGTCAATCTCGATGGTTTTGCTGGCGCATCTTCGATCGCCAAATATCGGAACCTGTGGCGGGAAGTGATCAAGCAAATCGAATCGGGGGAAATGCCACCCGAGTCCGAAAAGAAGATGGCCCAGCGCGACAAAGATCGCGTCGTTGCCTTTATAAAAAATTCGCTCGTGACTGCGGAACAGGAGGATCGCCGAAATCCCGATCCCGGTCGCCCCGTACTCCGACGATTAACCCGTGTGGAATATAATCGTAGTGTCGAACAAGTCACGGGAATCACCGGTGATATTGCCTCGGCTGTCGGCATTACCGATGAGGTTATTGGGGAATCCTTTGAAAATCTTGCGGTGGGTCTTACGATTCCCCCAACTTTACTGGAGAAGTATTTCTCTGCTGCCGAGCTAATCATCGAGAAACTCAGCACACCCCCCAAGAATAAAAAAGAAGGTCTTCCGCTCAGTAAGCTCATCGGCCCCACTCCTACGGGGAATGTTTCCACCGCAGTCAAAGCTCAACTCGAAAAAATTCTACCTGTTGCCTTCCGAAGGCCTGTCACCGCTCAAGAGGTAGGACGATATTTAACGCTGTTCGAGCGAGAATATGCCCAATCCAAAAACTATGAGGCGAGTTGGAAACCGGTTTTGAAAACCCTCCTTGTTTCGCCTCATTTTCTGATTCGCGTGGAGAAAGATCAACCTTCTGAAGGGAAGAAAGCCTACCGAGTCTCCGATACAGAATTGGCCGTGCGATTATCGTACTTCTTGTGGTCGGCTCCTCCCGATGACGAGTTGCGTGCGATTGCTTTTCGGAATGAATTGAGTCGACCCGAAGTCTATGAAAAACAAGTGCGCCGGATGTTGGCCGATCCGAAGGCAAAAGCGCTGGCCGAGGAATTTGCCTCGCAGTGGCTGCGAATTCGGAAATTGCCCGATGCACGCCCCTCGACCGAGTTTTTCCCGAATTTCACCCCTCGGTTGAGAGAGGCCATGGCAACAGAAGCCATTACTTTTTTCGATCATCTCCGAAAGGAAGATCGCTCGGTCTTGGAGTTGATCGATTCGGACTACACCTTTGTGAATGGGGAATTGGCTCGCCATTATCAAATCGCTGGAGTTTCAGGCCCTGAGTTTCGCAAGGTGAAACTCCCCGATAAGAATCGAGGTGGGGTTCTCGGGATGGGGGCGATTCTTTCATTGACCTCCCACACCAACCGAACTAGCCCTACCCTCCGAGGCAAATACGTTCTTGATGTTTTGCTGGGAACGCCCCCCGCCCCCCCCCCACCGGATGCGGGGATGATTGATGAGACCAAAAGCGAAATCAAAATGGCCAAGAATTTCCGCGAGCAACTCGCGCTGCATGCAACCCGTGCGGCCTGTGCCGGTTGTCATAACAAAATCGATCCGTTAGGGTTCGGTCTCGAATCGTTCAATGCCGTCGGCCAATTCCGAGGAAAAGGTAACGATATTGATACTTCGGGCAAACTTCCCACTGGAGAAACCTTTAATGGCCCTGCCGAGTTGCGGAAAATTCTTTTGAATCGCAAGGATCAATTTACGAAAAATCTCGTTTCCAAGTTTATGAGTTATGCTTTGGGTAGGGAAATTTTGTCGAGCGATGAGTTGGCGATCCAAGAAATTGTTCAATCCCTACAAAAGAATGACTATAAATTTAGCACTCTGATCATGGGAATAACAAAATCCCATGCCTTCTTGCATCGAAGAAATTTGACGAATGAAGATGAATTGGACGCCCTGCAACCTAAACTTGAGCCAAAACCATGATTGAGTTCAAACGTCATCCCCTTTCTCGCCGTGCGTTTCTCGGAGGAGTGGGGGCTTGTTTATCCCTACCGTTTTTAGAACAACTGGCTCCTGCTGCCCCAGAGATCAAACCCCCGCCGAAACGATTCGGGATTTTCACGGTTGCAGGGGGAACCGTCATCGAGTCGTGGAAACCCAAGGAGGTCGGCACACTCAACAAACTCCCTTCGATCTTACGACCCTTGGAACCTTTCAAAAACGACCTGCTCATCCTCTCGGGATTATCTCATCACGGTCGTTCCGAAGGGGACCTCAATGCTCATGAACATTGCTCGCTGATGCACCTTACGGGGGCACCGGTTGTTCGTAAAGAAGACGGAAAGTTGAGCGCAGGAATTTCGGTGGATCAAAAACTGGCTCGGGAACTGGGAGACCAAACCTTTTTGCCCTCTTTGGAAATAGGTCTTTCCGGCCACGAAAATCGATTCTCCTTCCGCTCGGCAGATACGCCCGTACCTTATGAAGCGAATCCGCGGGTGATTTTTGATCGCATGTTCCGAGGTCGGACCCCAGTGGTACCAAACTGGAAAACCCGCTCACAAACCCCTTTGGTCACAACCGAAACGAAAAAAAATACGACCGAAAGAAGTGTCGTTGATCTGGTTCGAGAAGAAGCCAAAGACCTTGCTCGTCAACTTGGCAAGGGAGACACCCGACGCTTGGATGAATATCTCGAATCGGTCCGAGCCATCGAAAAACGGCTCGATTTTATCGAATATCGGCAAAAACTGGAAGCGATGGATGCTTTGAATCCGGGACCCTCGAAAATCAAAATCCCTTCTAATCTGCCAAAAGAAGGTTTACCCATCTGGCAAATCACACAGCCTGTGATGCGTGATCCCGAACGACATGAAGAGTATATTCGACTCATGTCCGACCTGATGGTTTTGGCCTTCCAAACCGATTCAACACGGATTTGCACTTTCGCTTGTGGCAGCGATGAAGCCATGTTTCCGGGGGTCGTGACCGTTGGTTACGAACGCCATTGCCATACACTGGAGCATCAGGGGAATTCGGCCCGAATTGAAGATGCCGACCCGATTGCTCGCGAAGCCTGCCGCCAGATTCACTATTGGTACACCCAATTATTTGCCGAGTTCGTTCGTAAACTTAAAGAGATCGACGAAGGGGGTAGCTCGCTGTTCGATAATACCCTATTGCTTTATACCAGTTACATGGCCGATGGGGGGCATGGTACCGAAGATTATCCCGTTCTCTTGGCCGGTCACCTTCAAAAGAGCATCAAAACCGGTCGGCACATCGAATATAAGAAGAATACGCCGGTGTCGAACTTGTACGTCGAGATTCTCAATCAAATGGGGGTAAAAACTGATCGATTTGGTGAAAGTCATCTCAGCGTTCATCGTCAATACAATGGCCGCCTTCCAAATTGGGGCGGGTAATTCCTCGCCAATTCCATGAAACGTCTTGGTCACCTTTTTTTGTTTCTGGTTCTTGTCAGTGGTTGTACAGGCCCCTCACAAACACCCGATTTAATTTGGGGAAAAAAAGGGGTCATGCCCGGAGACCTGACCCGTCCTCGGGCCATCACTGTTGATGGGCAAGGGCGATTATGGATTGTCGATTTCACCGCTCGGGTACAAGCCTACAATGCACAGGGGGAATATCTGGGGATAACCTTCACCACTCCCGATTATCGAAATGGCCGCCCCAGTGGATTAGGGGTCACTCGCGAGGGGCGTTTGATCGTTTGCGATTCTCATTATCATTGTGTGCGCATCTACGATGAGCAAGCGAAAGAATGTCAAGTACTCGGAGGCCAAGCGGGCGCAGGGCCAGGCCAATTTGGCTATATTTCCGACTGCGTTCAAGATGCAGAGGGTTACTTCTATATCTCGGAATTTGGAAGTAACGAACGAATCACGAAACTGGATGCAAACGGCCAGTTCGTCAAAACCTTCGGTCAACCGGGGCTTGCCGAAGGTGAGTTCAACCGACCAAGGGCGTTGGCCTTGGGACCCGATCAGAATCTTTATGTGGCCGATGCCTGTAATCATCGCATTCAAGTTTTTTCGCGAGAGGGGCAATACCTGCGGAGTATTGGCAGCGAAGGCAAAGGACTAGGTCAACTCAGTTACCCGTATGATCTCACCTTCGATCAAAAAGGGAACCTTTATGTCGTCGAACGAGGTAATCATCGTCTCCAAAAGTTCCAAATCGATGGAACCTCGCTGGGGACTTGGGGACAGCCCGGACGAAAAGCGGGAGAATTGCACGATCCTTGGGCCTTGGCCGTCGATTCTAACGGAGATGTTCACATTGTTGATACCGAGAATCATCGCATTCAAAAAGTGCGTTGGTGACCTGCAATCGAGAGCATTTCAATCCGTTTGATGATGGCCCCAGAATCATCGCATTCCGAAAATTCGTTGGTGACTCATGGGGTTCCTACCTTTAGGGTATCCATTCCACAGCGGCTTCCGTAGGCTACATAACGAGAGCTTGAAACCAAAATCAAGAAAAGGATCACCATGCTGTTCGATCGCATACAACAGGCTGCAACCTTTATTCAAACCAAATGGAACGGTCAACCAAAGATCGGAATTATTCTGGGTACCGGTCTAGGGGAACTGGCGAACGATATTCAAGCCGATGTGAAAATACCCTACGAGCAAATTCCTCACTTTCCTCAATCGACTGTGGAAAGCCACACGGGGCATTTAGTTTGTGGAACCCTTGCTGGAAAAACCGTCATCGCAATGGAAGGGCGTTTCCATTATTACGAGGGTTACACTATGGAACAGGTCACTTTCCCTGTCCGTGTGATGAAAGCCCTCGGCTGCGAAACTTTAATCGTAAGCAACGCTTGCGGCGGAATGAACCCTCAGTTCAGCAAGGGGGATATTATGCTGATTGAGGATCATATTAATTTGATTGGCGATAATCCTTTGATCGGGAAAAATGATGATCGATTGGGAGTCCGTTTCCCCGACATGTCCGAGGTCTACGATCGGCAATATCTCGAACTGGCACGCTCGATTGCCATTGCAGAAAGGATACCGACCCAAAAGGGGGTTTATGTTGCCGTAAGTGGTCCCAATTTAGAAACGCGGGCGGAATATCGTTTTCTAAGGACCATCGGTGCCGACGTTGTGGGGATGTCCACCGTTCCGGAAGCGATCGTTGCCCGTCATGCGAACCTGAAAGTGATTGGCTTCAGTGTGATTACGGATATGTGTTTGCCGGATCATCTCGAACCAGTCAACCTTGCAGAGATCATTGCCGTGGCCAAAGAGGCCGAGAAGAAATTGCGTATCCTAGTTCGTGAGGTGGTCCGTCAAATCCCCTGATAGCCCAAGTCGGGAATCAATGGGGGGCGTTTAGAAGAACAATTTGCCGACCTGAAAAACGAGTAGGGCACCCAAATAGGCAAGGGTGGTCATGTAAACAAAGGTGAAAATAGGCCAACGCCACGAGTTCGTTTCTCGTCGAATGACCGCCAAGGTCGAAACACATTGACAACAAAGCGCAAAAAAGACCATCATACTCAAGCCAACTAAGGTGCTATACGGGCCACGCAAGGGGTCGGCCTGAACTTCTTCGCCAAGCGTTTTGACCAATTCAAATTCTTCGGGCTTATCTTTCAGTTCGCCTGGGTCCACCTCTCCTTGTCCATAAATCAGCCCAATGGTACCAACGACCACCTCTCGGGCAGGGAAACTCGCTAGTGTGGCCATGCCTAATTTCCAATCCCAACCGAGTGGGGCAAACACCGGTTCCAACGATCTACCGACCCTGCCCAATAGGCTTTGCCCTTTCCATTCTTCAGTCAATTTATTCTTTTGCTCTTCGAGAGCTTTGATTTCGGGATCGGTTTCGGAATCGCCCTGTTCGGTTCCGGTTCCTTGAGCCTCTTTCTTTTCCCGAATTCGATACTCGATTTCTTCGATCTGCGTTTCGTAGGATTGACCTTCTAAATTAGTGTTGGGGAAGTATAAGGTAGCCCAAACCAGAATCATGCTGGCCAGAATGAATGTCCCCGCCCGACGAACAAACGCCCAACCCGAATCAAACATTCGTCGGACGATCACGCGGATTTGCGGGATTTTATAAGTGGGCAACTCCATCACAAAAGCCGGCGTTTCACCACGAAGGAACGTTCGTTTGAGTAATAAAGCAACCAAAGGGGCAATCAGTAAACCTAAACAATACATGACAAAAAGATACAGTGCGGGTACCCAAGAAGAATGTTTTTGGGGGTTGTACAAAAAGGCATAAATCATCAAAAAATACAGTGGTAAACGGGCCGAGCAGCTCATCAGGGGAGCAACCACAATGGTAGCAAACCGGTCCCGTGTATTTTCAATGGTGCGAGTGGAAAGAATTCCAGGTACGGCGCAGGCAGCAGAGGAGAGTAGGGGAATAAACGATTTGCCATTCAACCCGCAACGGGCCATGATTTTGTCCATAAGGAACGCAGCACGGGCCATGTAGCCACAATCTTCCAGAATGGCGATGAACCCAAAAAGGATGACAATTTGAGGAACGAAGACCAGCACACTCCCCACTCCTCCAATCACCCCATCGACGATCAAACTTCGGAAAGGCCCAACCGGAAGAGCACCCTTGACGTGTTCACCCAGCCAAGTGAATGCGTCCTTGATCGGGTCCATCAAGTATTGAGCGCCCGAGAAGATCGACCAAAAGACGAGGAACATCAACCCCAAGAAAATAAGGGTGCCAAAAAACTTGTGAATCAAAATCTGGTCTAGCCGTTGCGAGAACGAAACCGGCGTTTCCCGAGGTCGGCTTACTACCCCCTTGAGTTGCTCGCGAATCCATCCATAGCGCACTTTCGACTCAATAGCAGGTATGGCAACCCCATGACTTTTGAGACGTTCTCGAATCTGGTTGAGAGTATCGTTCAAATAAGGGCGATCCTGAGAAAAATGCTTCTGAGCGTGCCCATCGATATCCAGAATGAGTCGTTGCACTAGAAATTCCGGAACTTGGTTTCCGAGTTGTTCTCGCAGACGGTTCACCTCTTGATTCACGGCCTCGGGAAATTCCGGCCCATGAATCGGACTAGAACCCTCTTGCATGAGAACTTTCGCAAGGGTCGCTTTGAGTTCCTCTAACCCCTTCCCTTTATTGGCTTGAATCGGAATGACTGGAATACCCAATCGCTGTTCTAACGTCTTCCAATCGATCGTAATGCCCTGTTTATTGGCCACGTCAATCATGTTGACGGCAAGCACAATCGGGATTCTCAACCCCATGAGCTGCGAAGTGAGGTAAAGATGTCGATCGAGGTTGCCTGCATCGACAATCGAAATCACCAAATCGGGCTTGCTTTCCCCTTTCATCCGGCCGAGCAGCACATCGACCGAAACCATTTCATCCAAGCTACGGGGGGCTAAACTATAAGTACCCGGAAGGTCAATGAGATTGAGTTTCAAATACTCGTTGAGCTTGCATTCCCCTTTTTTCATCTCCACCGTGACACCCGGATAGTTCCCAGTGTGTTGGCGTAAACCGGTCAACGCATTAAACAGGGTGGATTTTCCGGTGTTGGGGTTCCCGATTAAAGCAACGGAAAAAGTTTTGGTTTCGAGTGACATGAGTGAATTATTCTTGGGTGAGGGTTTGCACGAGAATCCCCTGTGCATCTTTCTTTCGGATACTTAGAGTGGTTGTGCCCACTTGGATTTCAAGGGGGTCACCAAGGGGAGCTTTGCCAAGGAATTGGATTTCTTCGCCTTCAAAAAGTCCTAGCTCGGCAAGACGTTGAACCACAGCAGGGGAACCGGTGATCGAATGGATTCGACCCCGCTCTTGAGGCTTCAGGGAATCCAGAGGGGTCATTCGTTTTCGCCTTCCAGCGGGCAAACCAGAATTTGTGAGGAATCATCTGCCCGAAGACAGAGTTGGCAGGTTCCCACTTTCAGTAAGCAAGGGGAACCTTTCCGAATCATCTGAATTTGAGAACCGTTCCGTAAGCCGAGTTCTGCCATTCGGCTCACCCATTGGGGATCGCCACTGACATCGGCAACGCTAGCCCATTGTCCGGAACGGAGCATATCGATTGGTATGGTAGGCAGGTGGTTCATGGCAGGCCTTATTGAGACTCATTCTCAATATAATTTAGCCAAAATCAGAATCGGGGTCAAGAGAGTTGAGGCGACTTTTGCGAAATTGTTAAAAATTCGTTTGGGATGCTGTGAGATCGGGTGTCAAATCCATCCGAAGGGAAGGCGAAAGGTGATCGTTCCGACGCGGTATCGACTTCGATCGAATTCATGATTCTGTGTGAAATCGATTCAAAATTCTGTGTGAAATCGATTCAAAATAAGATGAAGGGGAAAATCGTTCGTATACGACTAGCCTACGGTTTTTACATGGGACGAAATTCCCTGCATGGAAGGTCCAGATTCCTCGAACGAAGAAAAATTCTTTCTCGGCAAACTGTTGTATCATGTAGATACGTATGATACAGTATAGTGGTATAAAATCCTCACCCATAAAAACGTTCACATGTCTCGTCTTCAAAGGTTGCTGGAATGCGTGGCGGCTGCGGTGCATCGGCATTCCGAAGCAGCTTTAGCGAGGCTCGTCCCTTTTGAAACCTCACTGTATGAAGTGGCCCGTGAGACTCATCGACGGGTGCAGGCCTTTTTGCCACCCAATGATCTCCGCGCCGCTTTTCGAGAACTTTTGTTTTCGCCTTCCTCCACCTTGAATTTTTTGATCGACGAGACCTTGGAAATTCTCCAAATTGAAGAGGAGTTTCGCGAAACTTTACAAGCCTATCTCAACACGTTACCAATCACGGCCCACCATGCTTTGAGAAGACCCAGTGATATTCACGGTCAATCGTTACCGGAAAGTTTTTCAATCGACCAACCCGAACAATGGTTGCTATATCTTCCGGAACGTATTCTCCAATATCAATTTGGTGATGTGCCTGTACTAGTACCTGAACAACGCCCTTTCTTGCAGAAGGGGATACGACCGAAGGGTATTGATTGGTGGACCTTGAAAGTCCTTCGTGGTATCGGTCCCTGTGCCGAGATTTGGGAGGCCGTGGATGAAACAAGAACGGATTCTCCCACGATATTGAAATTAGTGACCGATGCCGAATTGGCCCAAGATTTTTATCGTCATGTTCCAAAGCTCAAACGATTCCTAGAGCTTGAGGAATTTCACGGGATCATTCCCCTACGATCGATCTACACAGCCGGCGATGTTCCTTGTTTGGAATATCCCGAACTTTCTGGGGTCGATTTAGCGGGTTTCATGCGCGATACCCAATGGGGGCGAACTCCTCCGAATCCGACACAGATTGCTCAGATTATTCGACGCTTGGCCAAGGTCGTGGGTCGGCTCCATCGACTCTCTCAACCGATCGCCCATGGGGGAATTAAACCTTCTAATATCCTCGTCTGTCCGACAGACGAGGGAACCTTGAGTTTTTGGATTACCGATTTAGGTTGGTCCTCTTTGTTTTGTCAATGCAATCCTCGCCTCGAATTATCTCAAGTCGTGAGACGTTCCCTAAAGGGGTCGTATCAACCCCTTTACTCCTCCCCTCAATTGAAGCAGGGGCATCCTTTATCTCCTTCCGATGATGTTTATGCCCTTGGTGTTTTGTGGTACCAATTATTGGAAAACAATCCGACAGCCCGACCGGGTAACGATCCTTCTTGGGCCTATGAACACCGTCGCAATGGCCTGTCGGATGGTCACGCCCGATTGATTATGGATTGTTTATCCGAGGACCCCAAACAAAGACCCAGAGACGGAATCGAACTCTCGGACCTCATCAAAATCAATATGCCCAGCATGAAGGCATCCGATTCTTCGGTCTCGAACCAATTCAATAACACTTCAAAATCCCATCGGATCGAATCGGAACCGGAAGCCCCTCGATTGTTTGTGAAACCTATCAAAATGGACCGCGAATCCTAAACCGTAAATGCTCATGGCATCGAATTATCCATCAGAATAGGAAAGTCAACGACACCAGGTTTGGACGTTCCTTCGAGAAGGGGGGGGGTCGTTGAAATCAGTTGAAAATCCCCAGGTGGCGTGGAAACGAATCGAGCCACTTGGCCTGCTTTTGGTAATTCGTATCGGAAGCGGACGATCGCAAACGGTTCCCCCAGCTCTTTTGTAAAGGCGATCCATTTATCCCCATCGATAGTGGCCATGGGCATGGCATCGGTATCATTCGGTCGAATATCGACTAACATTTTCTTTTTATCGTAGCCGTAGATCACTTCTTTGCTCGTCCAACTCAGGAAGGTTTTTAAGGCCTCCCAGTTTTCAAATTTGTCGGCCCGAATCAAAGGAATCGGCTCAGGACCCTCCGATAAAGCAGGTGTGAAGATCGAACTCTCGATGGCAAACTCGGTTTTAACGAGTCCTAACGGTCCGCCATCGGGGCGACCGGTCCCTGCTTTGACATTGAGCAGGGGACCAGATAAACAGGTGGTTGTTTTTTGGAGTTTAATCGTTGCGGTGCCGGTCAAATCCTTTTCAAGATTGGGAGCGATTTCAATGAGAGAAGAGTCCAGAACTGCGAGCAGATTCTTCGCATCCAGCTCGAAGGGGCGGCTGGCCTTGACATTGAGTAACTTACCGCGACCCCGAAGAAAGACACGGTCCAAGATCATCTTCGGGTTCTTTTTTTCGCTGTTGAACATCATTTCGCCCTTGGGATCGGTGAGGCTAATCAGGGCAAGGTCATCACCGGATTCGAGAGTGGCAGCCACCTGAACCAGTTCTAATTGCCCCCCCCCC
>JAOAAA010000209.1:4321-4574 GCA_026419115.1 Gemmataceae bacterium | reverse complement strand
CCGGAATAGCTTCCCTCACGGGAGAAACCGACTCCACTTCGGGCCGTGTCACCTCATAAATCGGGATCGCTTCCGGTATCATTTCTTCTTTCTGATAACGAAACCCCTCTAAGCCACGATGAGATTCTGTCAAAAACTGTCTCGTTAAAAGCGAACCCATCACCCCGCCAACGATCCCATTACAAATATCACTTACTGAAACGGGATGCCGGATCGTGAATACGCTTTGTCCAAGTTCGATCATCGCACCGAC
>JAOAAA010000209.1:0-4311 GCA_026419115.1 Gemmataceae bacterium | reverse complement strand
AATCCATAACGCACCCGACCCACAAAAAAACCAACCGGAATAAACAGTACGATTTTTTGTAATATCCGATCGAAAGAACGCAGATAATCCCCTTCGTAGTAATCGGCATAGGGAATCCATTTCACTTCTTTCAGACGTTCTTTCCATAATGTAAATGATCCATCCCAAGGCGCCCAACTCGCCCAAGCCAATAAGCCGACCCATGCGAGCAAAAGCAGGAACCGAACTTTGGGAGATTCTAAATTCAGGTAATGAGTTTTCGCCCACGATACCAGCACGATAAGGCCCGCTAGCAAGACATCCAGACCATAAGTTCCACAACTGAGAACAATCAATTGCACTGCTTCGACAATTGCACCTAAGACGACTCCTAAAGCCAAAACGCGAGGAGCGGAATTTCGCCAAGACCTTGACGGAAGATTGGCCGCTAAAACCCCTGCCGGCCAAAAATAAACCACTAACCGGAGAATTTTTTCCAACAGGTCGGCATCCAATGGCGGAGCTAATGCGATTCGTCCCTCCTTCCATTTCTCCTTCAACAGATAGGGGCTAATCGTGAGATCGAAAGGCATGCCTTGGAGAAGGATGATGAGGATCACATAAGGTGGAAAAAGCCGCAAAGCCCAATCGCCCGGCCCCATCCCCGACCAAGCCGCCCGTAACCGAGCATTGATGGGTTGGCCTGCAACCAACCACAGAACCGAGCCGATCAGCCCCCCTAATGTTTCCCCCACCACATCGTTGATCGATGGGAACCTCTCTGCGGCCCACACCTGACCGAATTCAATCCCTGCCGAGAGAATCGCATAACTCGGCAGCAGAAACCCCGCGACGAGAGGGGGTTTCCGATCCACCGACAATGCCCCCAAGGCCAGATAACCAAGCGGAATGAATAACATCACGTTGGCTACAAAATCCGATTTCGAGTCATAGGAAATCGGTTTGCTCATCGCCATGCGGTAGATTTCAACACCTTCCGAAAAGGGAACTTCCCGAAACTGCCAAGGGACAAAACTGCCGTAAATAATGAACAGTAGGAAGGCGAACGTCGCCAAGGTATAAAAACGAGAGGTAAACGGGAGCCGTTCCACTACAATCACCACATCCCTAACAAAGGTTTCATCGCGGGACCAAATTCTTCCAGCCTATTGTACTTGATGAGGATACCATAATTCTGGAGAAAAATTGGCGCCCCTATTGAGAGTTCCCATGATGCATTGGCTCACTTTTTCGTTCTTGAAAATCCCCACATTGCGTTGGTTTGCCTCCTGTTTCGCTTGCCTCGCGACACCCGTTCTGCTCAGCGCCGAAGATTTAGGGAAAAGCCGCTACGATTGGACCGTTGCACTGCTTTGGGGCGAATCGAGTCAATTGACCCCTCGTTTTCAAGAAGGCTTTTCTCGGGAATTGCAGCAATCGCTTAAACTTTCTTTGGGTAATCTGGCCAAGATCGAGGTTCTCGATCTGAAAAATGTTCCCGAATCTCCCCTTACCAAGGCCGTGCAAGAAAAGGGGCTTACAGCACTGGATGCTACCTTTTTGAATGCGGGGCATCGTAAATTTCATTTTGTCGAAATCACCTTCAAAGAGGGCAAGTATCGGGTCCGTTCACGGCGATGGGATGAAAGTATCGGCCTAGCCTCGGAAATCACGCCAACCGAGAGTACTGCCGATCGAAAACTGCTCAACAAACTCACACTCAACCAATTATTGAAGGAGTTCGGTTGGATCGGTTCGATGGAATGGAATGGAGGTCAACCCCAAGTGAGTCTTCAAGGGCAAGTTTTGGCATCGCTGAAGGATTACATTCAGAAGGGCGATCTTTTCGAGGTTGTCAAATTACAAAAAAACCCCCCGAAACCTCCGAAGGGAGAAAAAACCCCCCCCCCCCGAATTCTTTCTAGTAAAGTCGAGGGGATGTTGATCCAGATTACCAGCGAACCTGAACGAGGCAAAATCTCGGCCAAGGTTCTCAACCGCTATCGCAACACCTTGGCCAAAGAATCCCCCACACTGAGTTATAAGCTGATCAAGGTACCAGCAGAACATACGATTCTGAAGTTACGCTTAGTGGACCCAAACGGGCAACCGTTCCGAGCCGGTCAATTACGAGTTCGCGTGCGGGACGATCAATATCCCGATTTGACTCGCCCCGAAGACGAGATGATCGAAAGCGAACCGAGTTTGTTCACCTCGCGGACCAAACTGGATCGACTGGCCTATGTTCTGGTCACGACGGGAGATACCCCCTTGGCACGCATTCCTGTCGAGGTTTCCGGTCAGGTTGTTGTTCGTAAAGTCAGCCTCGATCCGAAAGTGGAATTGAAATCCCGTTGGGCCGAGGTCATGAACGATTTCCTTTCTCGCATCCGAACGGAACGCATCATCCAAAACAAGAGTTTTGAAGAACTCCAAGGGATTCAAACACGGGATCGGACCGAAGCATTAAGCTACGCGGAAAAGGCCCTGAAATTACAACGGAGCCAATTAGACCTTCTCAAAAACGATTTAGATCGCCAGAAAAATCGTGCTCAAGAAGATGGATTCACCGGTTCGTTTGACCCTTGCGAGACGGAACTTCGCGCCTTTGAAACCCGTATCGGCGACCTTGCGAAGCATACCGAAAAACTTCGGGAAGTGGTTCGTCTCGAAAACGATCCGGAAACCATCGCCCGCCGAAAAAAGGTCGAATCGCTTTTGTTAGAGGCCAAACTTCTGGTTGAACAAGCCGAGATTCCGCAAGCGCTGACCAAATACAACCAAGCCTTGAATGAAACCATGGAGAACGAGCCGGTTCGCAAGGAGATTAGCAAAATTCTCGATGAGTTAAACAGAGATTGGAAAGAAAAAGATGCCACCCATGCGACCGCTCGGAAATTCATCTACGAGACTTGGCCCAAGCTCGAAACTCCACAGGAAATTGCCGAAAAGCTCACCGAGGCTCGGCGTTGTTTCCAAATCTGCCAGACAAATGCAGACAAATACGCACTGCGGAAAATGTTTCTTTCAGGGGCAGCAGTGGCAGAGAAATTTGCCGAAGGGGTAAAACCCCTCACGATGGCCTCGGCGGAAACCGAAGAGGAATTAGCCACACGAAAAAGACTCCAAGAAGCGGGGGAATCGCTGCAAACTCTGCTAACCGATTTAGCGAAAGCCCTGAAATGATTCAACCACGTTGCGCTGACCTGTTACCATTTTTCCAAGGGGTTCCCTCGATCTTTCAATGGAATCGAGACCCGTTGACCATTCTGAACATGGGATGCGAACACGGCCGTAATCATTTCAATGGTTAGTGCGGCTTCCTTCTCATGACATAACGGAGTTTGATCCTTCTGCACTGCTTGAATCAAATCTCGTCCCGCTAATGTATGATGGATCATGAGCTTTTCTAATCCTTCAATAGGTTCGGGTTTGTCAATCCCCCCTGAAGTGATTGGTATCCACGATTTGGCCTCGGGACTTGGTTGAAACGGGCTACCGCGCAAAAGATGAGCAGCAGGTTCCTTATCGGCACGAACGTCGATGATGCCTTTATTGCCGATAATTTGAAGACCAAAACCCGCACTCCCGATACCGGCACCTTTCACGCTATCGAAATAAACCGGAAAGCCTGCCTCCATCTCGAATTGTGCGTGAATTTCCTCCCCCACAATCAAACCCACGCCCTCATCCCCTTTTTTCACATCGGCGGGTCGAGCCAGTTTCCCATTCTGGTAGATGTTTGCGGTACAGGTCAGGGGTTTCCCTGCCAAGTATGTGATCAAATTCAATAAATGGGAACCGAGAACCCATAAATCAAGCCCCCCCCCTCGTTGATCTTCTTTCCCTCGTGCCCGAATTTCTAACACGCGGCCAATCGTTTCTTCTTTGAGAAGCTGACGGAGAACCGGCAAAACGGGATGGTATCGATTGCGATGAGCCACCGCAATTTTGACCTTTTTCTTCTCGGCCCGAGCAATCACCTCATCGGCTTCCGCAGGGGTTCTCACAAATGGTTTCTCCACATAAATCCCCCGAACACCTGAATCGATACAATCCAGAATCATATTCTGATGTTGATCGATATGTCGGGGGCAAAGGGCCACAAGCGTCGGTTTCACTTCTGCGAGCATCTTCTTGTAATCGAGATACCCCGTTTCGACCTTCAGTCGTTGCTTAGCGGCTTCTAGCCCCTTCTCATTAGCATCGGCCACCGCAACGATTTTGGTTTCCGGTAGAGAAAGCCACATCGTATCGAGGCCATGACCATAATTGCCGGCCCCCGTATGACCGATCACCGCGACCGGTAAAGCGGCGGGGATCGTTTGACTG
>JAOAAA010000208.1:4409-4677 GCA_026419115.1 Gemmataceae bacterium | reverse complement strand
CAATCGTTCTTGGTACCGGTAGCCCCATTTGTTGCAGGCGAAGCAACGATAAAAATTTATCGATGCAAAGTTCCAATGCACTGGGGGAGTTAATGATCGGGTAGCCTTTGTTCGCCCAACCGTGGAGTAAATTCATCCGGAAGATGATCTGATCCAAACTCCCAAGAGGCATCGTCCGAATTATCAGACTGTCGAAATTCTCAAAGTTAGGTACAGTAAATAGAGGGGGGCAGAGATGTCCCTGCAGGGAACAAAAGTTCACTACTTC
>JAOAAA010000208.1:0-4399 GCA_026419115.1 Gemmataceae bacterium | reverse complement strand
GGATTGCAACACGCATACAGACTAATTTAGGGATTAGGGCTGACAAAATCGCTACTCGAAGTCCGATCCGGCGCCGAAATGATTTGCATCGGTTTCCTAAGAATCGGAGACTAGGGAAGTGGCTTTTTGAGAATCCCATACTCAAGAAGCGGAATTTTGAGAGTCGTAGACCCTCTTCTTGAGAGTCGAGTTCTCAGTGGTGTGCGGCTCTGCCGCACATCGCTATAGCCATCAGTCGTAGACCCTCTTCTTGAGAGTCGAGTTCTCAGGAAGCGGAATTTGGAGAGTCGTAGAACCTAGGCTTTGGCACGAATTGAAACTCAAACTGTCACCCTTCGCATCAAGGGGATTTTGAAAGGGGATTTTGTGGCGTTTACTGTTCAAGCGATTGCTGATTGGGTCGGTGGAATCATCGAAGGGGATGCCTCACGATCTGTTGTCGCGGCCAAACCTTTGAACGAAAACCCCAACGAGAACGAAATTACGGTCATTCTCTCGGAAAAGAATTTGGCCCAACTCGAAAACACGGCCGCGGGGGTGGTGATGGCTCCTAAGTCGTTGGTTTTGAACCCCGAGATTTTACAGAAAAAAACGCTGATTCGTGTGGACGATGCCCTGATGGCGTTTGTGACCATCGTTCAAAAAATGCATGTCAAGCCCGTTCAAAAAATGACAGGCATTCACCCCTCGGCCATCATTCATCCCACAGCCCGATTAGGAAAAAATGTGGCAATTGGTCCTTTTGTTTCCATCGGCGAAGGGTGCGAAATTGGGGACGATGCTACCCTGATGCACGGCGTTTATTTGGGGGCACATTGCCAATTGGGCAACCAAGTTTGGCTGGGGCCGAACGTCTCGGTTTACGATGGCTCGATTCTGGGGCATCGGGTGATTATTCATGGCAACTCGGTGATCGGGGCCGATGGCTTTGGGTATCGCAACCTCAAGGGGATGCACACGAAAATTCCCCAAGTGGGTAATGTAGTGATCGGCGATGATGTCGAGATCGGAGCGTGTGTCACCGTTGATCGGGCTACCTTCGGAAGCACTCGGATCGGCAGAGGAACCAAGATCGATAATCATTGCCAAATCGCACATAATTGCCAGTTGGGTGAACACAACATCTTCGCAGGCCATGTCGGCCTAGCGGGTTCGGTCACGACCGGTGATTATGTCGTTTTGGCCGGCCAAGTGGGTGTGGCGGACCACTCGAAAATTGGCGCTCGCACCATGATTGGGGCCAAATCGGGCGTTCATAGCGAAGTCCCCCCCGATCAGGTTCTTCTCGGCAGTCCCCCTCGACCTGTTCGAGAAGAGCTGCAGATTTTGGCCACTCTCGAAAAGCTCCCCAAAATGCGGGCCCAACTTCGCAAAATTCTCAAGAAGCTCGGTCTGGAAGAGGAATAAGCCAATTCGGTATCCACGAGGTTACGGAAACGGGTGATGGCAACTTAGGGAACGAGCAGGTCAAGAACACCGGCGGGTGTTGCTCAGGTATCGACAAGGTCTTGAAAACGGGTGATGGCAGCAATTTCATTCCGGAAAACAATGACCCGTTTGCGATTCCTTTTAATGCCAGTGGCCATGGAGGCTGCCACATAATTCTCGCGGGAAGTATCGGTATCTCGTAGGTCATGCAGGTCCGCATTTTTGAGTTCCAGAAAATGCTCATCGAACGAGAGTAAGGTTCCCAAACAGACAAAGGGACTTTTCAGGTCAACCACAATCTTTTCGCCCACGAGTGTTTCCAACATCGGCTTGCCTCCAGAGTTAACGGTCGCCTTGACGGGTAGCCAATTGATAGAGGATTTCGGCAGCGAGGTCGAGTTGTGAGGTTTCTACCCATTCATCCTTGGTATGGGCTTGGGCAATATCACCGGGACCAAAAACCACCACAGGCCAACCCGCTTGAGATAATGTCGAAGCATCGGTACCATACGGAACGGAACCCACTTGGTGACTTCCCCGAACGCTATCGATGGCGATTCCTAATCGGCGGGTAATCTCTTTGGAGTGACGGGGTTCAAACGGGGGGCACGCCTTCCCTATGGGATCGCAGATGAAGGGAAAATCAATGCGTGGATCGTTCTTCAAAAAGTTTTCTAAATCTTGTTGGACTTGGTTGCAGGTTTCATGGGGTAAAAAGCGACGATCAATCTGAATCACACATTGATCGGGAACCGTATTGGGGCTGACCCCACCATGAATTTCACCGACCGAAATCGTGGCCGAGCCAAGGCGGGGGTCGGTCGATCGTTGGGGAAGAATCGCTGCGTATTCCTCCAGAACACTCACCAGCTTGGCCATGCGATAAACCGCATTGACCCCCAAGCTGGGATTCGAGGCGTGACAGGCACGCCCTTCGGTGCGGATGGACCAGCCGGCCACTCCTTTATGCGAATCGACGATATTGCATTCTGTCGGTTCGGCAACAATGGTGTAATCGACCCCCCAATTTTGCTTCGCGAGTTCTTGGACACCCAAAAAGGTGCATTCCTCATCGACCGTGCAGGCCAAGATCACCGAGGCGGCACCCTTGGGATTCTCCTTCACGAGGCGGGTAAAAGCATGCAGCATTGCGGCCATACCCCCTTTAATATCGCAGGCACCGCGACCCCATACTTTACCGTCTCGCAGTTCGGCCCCGAACGGATCGATCGTCATCCCCTCGATCGGAACCGTGTCCTGATGAACTTCAAACATGTAGGTACAAGAACCGCTCCCCTGATACCAAGCCAAGATGTTATCACGGCCGAGGGTCACGGGTTGCCTTTGATACCGAACACCCAAGTTCCGGAAATAATTTTCCAGATATTCGGTCATTCGACCTTCAAAGTAGATCGAACCAGAGACGGCCCGCCCCATGGGGTTGACCGAGGGGATGCGGACCAAGTCTTGCAAAAGTTGTGTCGGGTTCATGGAGATAGGATAGGCAAAACCCCAAACGAGGACATCATCAAACTCGGGCTGAGAAGGAATCGCACAGAGGCAGCTAGGACATTCCGGCGAATCCTCCTTCGTGACACCATCAAACTCGGGCTGAGAAGGAATCGCGCAGGAAGATTTAATACCCTTCAATAACTCTTCACAAACGGTCTTTCTCAGATTCATATCATGCCTAGAACACTGGCGTTGGGGAAGAAATATGGTGAGGCAATCTTACGTTGCATTGTTGATTTGCGGGGGAGTGATCGTTTTATTCCTTTCGCAATTGGATCGCCCCTCGGCTCAAGAGAAAGAAATCGCCCCTCAGCCGAAAGGGCAAGCGGCTCGTCCTCCCGTGGTGTTACCCGGCTTACAAAAAGATGGCTTCGTTCAGCTACCCAACCAATGGAAACTTTACCCCACGGGCAGCCATATTAACGTGGGGGATTTCCCTGTGAACTCGGTGGTGCATCCTTCGGGACAATATCTGGCGGTCTTGCATGCAGGGATGAAAGAACATGAAATTGTGATTTTGGACCTGAACAAGTTCAAACAAAAAATTGTCTCTCGCGTGACGATAGACCAAACATTCTACGGGATTTGCTTCTCCCCTGATGGCAAAAAACTTTATGCCAGCGGAGGAGAGTTCGAGGTGGTGCACGAGTACGATTTCTTCCGAGGCTTACTGAGCAACCATAAAACCATCCCCATTCAAGGCGATATTGCAGGGCTTGTCGTGGGGGGAATTTCTACCGATAGCACGGGACGAGATTTGTTTGTCGCTTGCACTTGGGGGGAAGTGATCGTGCGGATTCCTACGGATAATCCCGAAAATCAAACGAGAATCTATCTGAAACCTTTGGTGAAAAAAGGGGACCAATTCAAAGGCGAACCCCCCAGCCCGCCGGATGGTCGCAAAGACCCCCCGAAGGAAGGGGACCCCAAACCGAAAGATCAAAAGGACAAACAAGGATTTGAAGAACGAGGAATCGGGGCGTATCCTTACACCTGTTTAGCTCACCCCGATGGCAAACGCTTGTTTGTTTCGCTTTGGGGCGATGCGAGTGTTGCCGTGATCGATTTGGAAAAAAATCAATGGTTGACCAATCTCCCCACTGCTTCGCACCCCACCGAAATGGCGTTGAGCAAGGAGGGCAATTATTTGTTTGTCTCTTGTTCTAATTCGACCCAAGTTTCTGTCCTCGATCTGAAAGAAAACAAAAACATTCAGACGATTAACTGTGCGTTGCATCCCAATGCCCCGACTGGAAACACACCCAGTAGCCTGACCCTGTTGCCGGATGGCATGCTCTTTGTCGCCAATTCCGATGCCAATAACCTTTCGGTGTTCAATGTGACCAATCCGATCAAAGCCGAGCCTTTGGGCTTTATCCCCACCGGTTGGTATCCCACCTCGGTCCGATACAATCCTACCGACAAACGGCTTTACGTCACCAATGGGAAAGGATTCAGC
>JAOAAA010000207.1:292-4867 GCA_026419115.1 Gemmataceae bacterium | reverse complement strand
GACCCATGCTTTATCTGCCTGCAAAATCCCCATCGTATAGGTGATCTCGGCCGATTCAACCAAAGGTCGATTGGTCAGCGTATGCCCCGAAATCGGCACCACCACAAACGCTTGGATTTCTTGCCCCAATACCGGCCCTCCTGCCGAGAGGGCATGAGCCGTGGAACCAATCGGGGTCGAAACAATCAGGCCATCCCCGAGAAATCGAGAGACGACTTCCCCATCGAGTGAGAGTTCCAGATCAATCATTTTGAACGGCGGACCCGTGCGAAGAACAACTTCATTCAAGCCCAAGAATTGACGACCGTTGGTTTCACAAAGATACATCAGATGCTCGGAAATCTGGAAGTTTCCTTGCAGCACTTCAGGAATTTTGCTCAAGGTCTCCTGAGGAGATAGGTCCGCCAGAAATCCTAAACGTCCCATATTCACCCCAAGCACGGGAACTTGCCGCATTCCCATTTGTCTGGCGGCTCGCAAAATGGCTCCGTCGCCTCCCAAGACCAAGGCCATATCGGCCTGATAGCGGTCGAGATTTTCTGCCTGAAAAAGGTCAACGAGAACCACCTGTCCACCATGTTGCTCAATCGCTCGCGCGACCTTGTCGGCTTCGCTCGGTACAGCAGGCCGTTGACCGTTTCCCAGAATTAAAAACCGCATGGAAACCCTAGGGTTAGTGAGAGAATCGAACCGGTTACTTTTTCTCGATCAACCAGATATTTCGGAACACGACGGGGTCCCCATGATCTTGCATATAGATCGGGGCAGGCCCCCCTTTGGCATCCGATTCCTTCAAGCCCCCCCCCGGAGTTTCGCTCTTGAGTTCGACTTTATCATGAATCACTACGCCGTTATGTTTCACCGTGATCACCGCGTTTTTGATCTTCTTACCGTTCGAGTCGAACTCGGCTGGGGTGTAATCCACATCGTAGGTTTGCCAACTTAACGGCGGGTAGCACATATTCACTTTGGGAGCAAATTGCTGATAGAAGCCGCCACACTCGTTGTTCAGACCTTTTAGCCCGAAGCTATCGAGAATTTGGCATTCGTATTGGTCCCCAATATACAGACCACTATTCGAGCGCCCTTGTCCGGTCGATTTGGGCATCCAACCTAAGCGGAACTCGAAATGGAGATTGTAACCTTTGAATTTTTGCTTGGTGCGGACGTTCACTCCGAGAAATTCCCCGTCAGAAAGTTTCGTGATTTTTCCACCGTTCCATTTCTCGGCATCTTTGGCCTCGGCGAATAACACGATCGCATCCTTCGGGGGGGCCATTCCGAGCGTGGGGCTTTTGCGAATCACCTTTTTGAGGGTAGCATCGAGCTTCATTCCGTCGGTCACTTTGGCTTGACCGTTCGCGATCTCCACTTTTACGGTACCATCCGTCAGGGTCGTTTTCCCCCCTTCGGTTTTCCCTTTGAGCTTCAAGGGCGATTCTTTTTCATCCCAACCTTCGCCGGGGAGACCTCCCATCAGAAGGCGAGCTTCAAAGTTCCCATCTCCGCGGGCCACCACTTGCAGACCCACTTTCTTTTCACCCGAATTCAGCACGACGGTACCCACATATTCTCCCTGAGTCAAGAAGTCGGGGTCATCGGCCACGTCCTTGGGATCGGCAATGGCGATCCGTTTGGGTTTTTCTTTGTCTTTTTTTTCTTGAGCCGTACTCAAATCCGGTTGGGCAAGCCAAATCGTTGCCGCTGCCAGAGAGAGGCCCACCAGAAATCGGTACATCGTTACTCCTATTGGATATGGGGTTAGGTAGGTTTGGGCGTATCGGTATGTTCGTTATCCGATGAAGAAAGTCAACGGGTGAATATCATAATTTTGTTCCTTCCTTGTGGTAAATTCTATTATGGACAATCTCGAGCAACCTCCTCAAATCCCTCCCGAACTGTTTGGTCAACTCGAAGCTCTGGTGACCAAACACGAACCGCTCGAAGCGGTAAACCAGCTCTGCCAATCTCTTGAATCGCTGGGCGATTGGGATTCTTACTTCTATGCACTCCTTCTGAAAAAACGGGTCGAAATGGGCATTTCCCCGTTTCCGACGGGTAGCCAAGAAGATTTCCCCCAAAGCCTACACGATGAATATGAACAAACGATCCGCCAAGCAGGGCAAAAGGTCGCCCAAGAGTTTATCAAGGCTGGCAATTTGCATCGGGCTTATACCTATCTCAACATGCTCGGTGAACTCAAAACCCTGACGGAGCATTTTGAAAATGCCCCCCCCCCTGATGAGGCGAACATTCAATCTTACATCGAAGTGGCCCTTTATCGGAATATCCACCCCTTCAAAGGCTTCTCGGTTTTGCTGGATCGATATGGTATCTGCAACGCCGTGACCGCTTTTAGCTCTCACGATTTTGCTTCCCACAACTCGGCCAAACAAGAATGCATCAAGCTGTTGGTTCGATCGTTGCATCAACAACTGAAAGAACGCCTGACCAATGATCTTGAAAGCCGAGGATTCTCGTGGCCCGAAGGGGCAACCATTGCCCAAACCATTCAGAAACACCCCGAACTCATGGATGAGGGGGCCTACCATGTGGATACTTCGCACTTATCGAATATCTGTAGTTTCGCTCTGGAATTGGACCCTTGCCCCGAACAGCTCTTGGCGATCGATCTTTGTGCGTATGGAGAAAAGCTCGGACCGGGCTTTCAAACCGAAAACGATCCCCCCTTCGAGAATATGTACCGCGATTATGGTATCCTCATTCGGACCCTTGCGGGGATCGATGTTGAGAACGGTGTGACCCATTTCCGCAACAAGATCGAACCCGCCATGGCCGAAGGCAACACCCTTCCTGCCGAGGTCTATGTCAATTTATTGACGAAATTAAATCGCACGCAAGAAGCCTGCGAGGTGGCCAAAAAATATCTCGCCATGGAAAATCGACAAATGGCCTGCCCCAGTGTTTATGAACTTTGTCGTAATAACCGCGACTTTGCCGGCTTGGCCGAAGTTGCCTTGGCGCGGGGCGATGGGGTCAATTACCTTGCGGCCCTGATTGCAGCTCGATCCTCATCCTGAAGCATTCCCCCGATCAGCCGAGTCAGTGCATCACCCAACGGCATGGACTCAGGGCCTCAGATTCAGACCAGATCAGACCAGATCAGACCAGATCAGATCAGACAATCTAATTTAATCTAATAACCTTTTGATAGTAATAGTATGGGTCATGAATGGGAAAAAGCCCCTTTCAAAACCCGATACACTTCGATTAACCTTTCCCGAATGGGTTGACCCAATTCACTGAGTTGCCGTTGTTGTTCGATGTACTGTTCTCGTCCGGTCCGAGTTTCAATCGGAATGGGCTGCAAACCATAGGCCTTCAGATCATAGGGACTGGCTCGCATATCGAGTTCTCGGGCCTGCCATGCTAATAAAAAGGCTTCCCGGAGAAGCTCTGCCGGACAATAAGGCGAAATCTTGAATGCAAAACGATACAGGTCCATTGTCACATGAACGCAACCGCGTTGATCGTGTTGATCGGTCTCATCGCGGGTCAAGCGGAGACGATTTAACGGACGGGCCGCCTCGGTGAAAAATCGGTAGGCATCGTAATGAGTGCAACGGGTCCCCTCGGCTTCAACGATCTCAGCAATTTTTTCGGAAGAAAGACGCAAGGGAGTGCTTTGGTGGCGAATGTCCTGGGTTTTGTACACCATGGCCCATTCATGCAGCCCAAAACAGCCAAATTGTGGCGGACGCCTTGCCACCGCTTCCAAATAATCCAAGGCCCAAATCACAAAGGGACGCCGATTTTCCGGATAACTTTCTGGAGGTAAAATAGCCCCTTCCGGCGTTTCTACAAATTGCTGCCAAGAAAGGTCTTTTCGTTTTGCCCCTTCCAGAAGCACATTCACCCCAGGCGACCAACGCATTAAATGGGCCGGTCGGAATGAATAATACTCGAACAAAAAATCCCGTATGGGATGTTTTTGATGTTGTGCCATCCGATGCAGCCGATCTTCCACATAGGGACGGAGAATTTCTTGATGCTCTCTGTGCAGTTTTTGCCAAGTTCCTTCGGAGAGTTTTGGCACCGAATGAATCAATCGCCCCTCCTCCATTGTGCTAAAATAGATAGTACCATTCTGTCTTGAGGAGAATTTTATGAATTTGGAAATCAAGTATTGTGCCGTATGAAACTACGAGCCTAAAGCTGTCAGTTTGACGGCACGGTTGTTGACGGAACTGAAGCAACGGATCAAATCCTTAACGCTTGTTCCTGCTTCAGGAGGGTGTTTTGAAATCAAACTCGGCGAGCAATTGATTTACTCGAAACTCGCCACAGGGCGATTCCCCGACGAGAATGAAATTCTGAACCAATTGCTCAAAAAGTGAACCCACATCGGAAGCCCCATCTCGTAGAAAAATCGCCCTCCCTTTGAGCAAAACTCTCGCAGAAAAATCGCCCTCCCCCGAAAAACGCCCTTCCTTGAGGAACATTCTCTGGATGTTATTTGAACGATTCTTGAATTGTGTTGTGCTAACGGGATACTCAAGCACTTTCTAGAAGGTTTTATGTTACCGGCTCGAAGGGGGGGGGAGATTCCAAACC
>JAOAAA010000207.1:0-282 GCA_026419115.1 Gemmataceae bacterium | reverse complement strand
CTCGATTCGGAAGCCCCGTCTCGCAGAGAAATCGTTCTTCCTTGAGGAACGCCCTTCTTTGAGGAACACTCTTTGGATGATAGTTGAGCGATTCGTGAATTGTGCTCACGGGATGTTGTAGCACTTTCTAGAAGAGGCTTTCTGTTATCGAGCTGAAGGGGGGGGGAGGGTCCAAGCATCCGTTGCAGGAGTGGGAGCCATCGGCAGAGGAGTGGTTTCCCAATCGGGAGTCCCGAGACCAATACCGATTTGGATCGAACACCAATTGCCAAAGAATTCGGG
>JAOAAA010000206.1 GCA_026419115.1 Gemmataceae bacterium | reverse complement strand
GAAAGAAGCAAGGCATTCCGATTCCCATCGAGGTAGACTTGTTCCTGATTGGAACGGGTAAAATGTGCCAACTTCGGGCCAATCACCCAGAAATTGGGGAACAGCATTGTGCCCTTGTAACTCGGGGCAAAAAAGTCTTCGTTCACGATTTGGATTCGGGCCAACCAACGATCGTCAACGGTACTCAAGTACAACCGGGGTCGGAATGGCCCGTTCACCCCGGCGATACCCTTGAGGTGGGGCCTTTGAAATTCCAATTGCAGTTCCGAGAAAAAGCCCTATCGCAACGGGACCTCGAAGAATGGGCCTTACGCTGTCTAGATCAAGATGCTCAAATGAAACTTTCGGCTATGGATCGGCTGGAAGGTTTGGAGGATGGGACCGTTGAGAAGGTGGGTTCTGCGGCGGAAGCCGCCGGCGCCATTTTGGATCGGCTTCAGGCGATGAAGGGGGTCGTCAAAGGACGTTTGCGCATTGCTCGCGAGAATGGGGTGACCTACGTCCGCGTGAACGATGTTCACCTTGTGGAAGGCTCCGAACTCGATTTCGTTAAACACGAGCTTTTCGAGAATCTCAATCGGCCCAACCTACGAGTACTCATCGATCTGAAACACGTCCGCAAAATGTCCAGTTCCGCTGCGCAAATGTTTGATGATCTCCGCAGCTATCTCGAACGGTTAGGCAGTCGCTTGGCCTTTTGTCGGCTCAAACCCGAATTCGAGTCAATGCTCAAAGTTTATCCTGCCATGAAGAATATTCATTTTTATTCCGATAAGGAAAAGGCACTCACTAGCAAATGGTAAGCAGAACCCATTTTGGGGTTCTGTTTTCACTTCTTCTTATTTCTTTCTTCTCACTTGCTGGAAAGAGGTTTCGTTTTTAAGGTTTCGCGAACCAAGTCCGGAAGATACTTCACAGGAATTGTTCCTTGTTCTAAAACGGCTTCGTGGTATCGGCCCAGAATGAAGGCGTCGCCTTGTTCTTTTTGAATTTGTTGACGGAGCTTATAAAAGGCAGTTCGACCTGCAAAATAAGTCGAGAGTTGGCAGGAGCTTTGTTTGGCACGAAGAATTTTACCGATCGCTTCCCCTTCCGATTGAAAGGCCCCTTCGACCAAGAGTTTCAGGGCCTGTTCATCGCTTAAATTTTCGCAATGCATTTGATAATCGAGAATCGCATTGGTGACCGCTCGGAGATACCATTTGAGTTGGTGCAAGCGTAATGATAAATCGCCCTCCCCGAACCCCTGATCAAGCATCATTTGCTCGGTGTAAACGGCCCACCCTTCGGCATAGGTGCCGGAATAAAGGATTTTGCGAATCAGCGAGGGGTTCCGATTGCTGTATTCCAATTGCACATAATGGCCCGGATAGGCTTCATGGATGGTGAGCAGTTTCAGCATGGCCCGATTATATTCACGGAAGTAACTGATTTGGCGTTTGTCATCCCATTCCTTGGGGGGGGGGCTAACCGCATAAACACTTTCGGCTTTCGCATCTAAGGGGGGGGCCGGATTCAAATACGCTGTGCTGTTGCCTCGTTGAAATTCCGGCATTTCGAGAATTTTACAGCGATCCGGTTCAGGCAACCGGAGAATATCTTTGGCACGGATAAACTCGCGAATTTCCTTCGCGGTCTTTTTCGTATCCTCCAAGAGAGTGGCGGCCTCACCATGATCGTCGGCCAGTTTATCTAACACTTTGCGAATCGTTTCTCTGCGACCGGCCGGATCGTCCACCGGTAGCACGGCCTTGGGAAAAAGTTTGGCCCACAGCTGTTTGGCAATGGTGTACATTTCCTTTTGCACTCGTTCCGACTCGTTGAGCGCTTCTTTGTAAAGTTCCTCGGCGGAGATGCCCGTATCAATTTCCATCACTAATTTCTTGGCGAACTTCTCTTTGCCGATTCGCCATTCCCCTTTCGCTCGGGGAAGCACGACCTTTTCCAGAAAGGTTTGATACTCTTTTAATGCAGTCACGGCGGCTTTGCAGGGTTCCGCAAGAATGCTAATGTTAGGGGTCTCCCCCGTGATTTCAAAAATCCCCTTCTCGTAAAAATTAATCGAACCTTTGTTTTGTCGTATGGCGGTTTCGGTAATTTCCTTGGGGGGATTCCCAATCGCTAGCATGGCCTCTTTCACAACCTTGGGGATTTCGGCAATCCGAGCGGCCGCATTCCGGATGTTCTTTTCTTTGGGTAACGTCGATTGGGTAAAGAGAATAAACACACTATCCGAGATATACTCATTCCAAATTCGCGGGTCATCTCGGAAGGGATTCGTGTTTTCATCCAGCCAAATGGTTTTGGTCAAATAGTCCCGCAAAATCTGATAGTCGATTTTTCCATTCTTGCTGAGTTTCTCGAACTGAACCGCTTTGGGAAGGTTCTGCAACGTGGTTACGTTGAATTTTTGATTCGCAAGCCGAGCTTTTTCTGAAAGATCATCCATGCGATCATCAAAACGATGGTCCCCGAAACGGGTCGCACTGACGGGCGATGCTTTCATGGTCGCTTCGAGATAGTCTTTGAAAAATTGGGCGAGTTTTTCATCTTCATTGGCTTGCACCAGTATTGGAAAAAACAAAAGGAGTAGACAAACACGGTTCATAAAAATTCCTTCCTAAGAAATACGGAGATGATTCTACAGAATGGGCGCCGAAGCTACACGACAATCCCAAGCAGAAACCGAAACCGAGGCCATCCTGCTCCGACATCACCCGATAGGCCAGCTCAGCAAAATTCCGGTGGCACTACAAGCCCAACCCGAGGCGATAATGTTCCCGCCAATTGGGAAATTTATCGATTTGGTTTTTCCAATCGGCTTCAAGCTGTTGAATCGCAGCGAGAGGGTCTTTCCCCCCTTGAACGACGGGGCGAATCTGTTGATCGAGTGCTTGAATGAGTTGCTGACGATTGGCCGTGCGCAAGGCCGTTCTGCCGTTGATCGTGGTGGGGGCCTCGTGTTGGCGTAAAGAATCCAGAAGCATGAATGTGGAACCTTGTTCGAGTTGATAGCCTTGCCATAAAACAATGGGGTCCGATTGTTCGGTGCGTTGCAAATGCGAAAGGCGAATGGGACCAGCCCCCCATAACCCCGAGGCAATAATCTGAAAAGTAGCCCGTTCGGGATGACAGAATTCATAAAGCAAATCCCAAGCGGCCTCGGGAGATTCGCATTTTTTGGTGACCCCACCGACAACCGCTCCCCAACCTTGGTAGGGAATCAAATTTCGACCCGAAGGGGCATTTTCTTTAACACCGTTTGAAGCGTAGTAGTAACTTGTTCCCGGTAAACAGACAAAGCCAAGCTGTGCCCGAATCGCCGGATCGATCTGTCGCAATTGCTGTAAGGTGATAGCCCCCATTTTAGCCACGCCCTTGGAAAAACTCGCCACAGCCGATTCTTGAGAACGATAGGGCTGCAATGCTTGCAAGGTTTTGAGGGCATCAACAAAAGCGGGAGAATTTAAGCGCACCTGACCGGTTTTAGCATCAAAGAGGAAGTTAAAAAAGCTATCATCCAAACGACTACTCGGTAAACGAGCGATGGATTCGGCATCGTAACTGGCAGCGATGGAAAGCCATTCCGTTTCTAAATCGGTAGCCTCGGAACCCAGTGCGGGCAGACAATTCGGCCCCAGTATTTGGGCAATTCGAATCACCTCTTCCCAAGTTTTCGGAGGGGCCTGCGGGCGCCCTTGTTTGCCATCGAAGAAATCGAGCCGATAAGCAAAAACTCGCCCTTCCCCGAAAACGGGAACCGCAAAAGGAGTGTCGCCCCAAAGGAGGAGTTTATTTGGGTAGACACCCAAAAGTTCTTCCCAATGAAAGGCTTGGGAAAGCCCTTGAATATCGTTCGGGACCTTTCGTAAAAGGTCTTGGGCAGCAAATTGCGGCAAATCTTTGGCGCTAAAGATAACAATGTCCGCTTCCGATTCTTCATTGGTCAGGAAGGTGACCTTCGCCCCTGTTCTTCGACTCCATGCCGTGGCCACCTCTTGGATCATTTTGGGATCGACAGAAGAAGGATGCAGAGAAATTTTCAGAGATTTCTCAGCAAATTGGCGGACCGGTGCGGTATCGAGGGTCGAATTTTGCCGACAAGAAGTGAGAAGTAAACTCATGCCGAGCAATAAAATTGAGGCAGGAGAAGTGATGAATAAAGCGCGAATTTCGTGAAAAATTTCACGATCGATGTGACAAGAAGATTGCAACTTAATAGTAATGTTTGGTATCATAGAGAATATGGGTCTCTTATTGGTATATCTCATTTTTATGAGCTAAAGGTATCTGTAGGTTGATCCGCGTTCTCGAACAGAGTAGGAATTCTGTAAGAGAATTCATCTCATTCTCTATAGATAGAGAACAATAGTCCGCCGAGGTCGTTTTATGAAACTGAGTCTCGTCGTTTCACAAGGTGTTCATAGTGGGAAGGTCATCCCCATTGTGAGCACGAAGTTTTCGATTGGTCGCGATCCATCATGTCAACTGCGACCCGCAAGCCCCGCGGTCAGCAAAACACATTGCACCATTACGGTTGAGAACGGTGCTGTGTTCATTGAGGATAACGGAAGCACCAACGGAACCCTTGTGAACGGCACCCGAATTGAGCGAAAAACTCAACTCAACAATGGTGACCATCTCAAGGTAGGGCCCCTTGAATTTAACTTGAATGTTGTCGTAGCTGAAGCGGCACCCGCTCAAGCTGCCCCAACCAAGGCCGCTGAAAAGGTAGTCGAACCTGCTCAGGGCCCATCTCGTTTGGCCCCCACAATGCACGGTGAAGATCCTGACGCACTGGCTGCGATGCTGCTTGCTGAAGATGATGGCTCGGCAGCCACCATCGAAGCTCATGCGATGGACAGCACAACCGTCATGGAAATTCCTGCTTTG
>JAOAAA010000205.1 GCA_026419115.1 Gemmataceae bacterium | reverse complement strand
GGAGAGAGAATTCCCGTTAGAATTCTTTGGACGCCGATTCCCAATTCGCGTGGAGAAATTTCAGGCTATGTTGCTACGATCCGTGATAACTCGGAACAAAAAATTATCGAAGGTGTGATTCACGAAGGACAAGAGAGATTCAAACTTGCGCTCGAGAATGCAGGGCATGGATATTGGGATTGGGATATCGAAAATAATTCTCTCTATTTGGATGAGAGATGTAAGAAGATTTTCGGAATTCCTCCGGAACAAATTGACTATTCCGACCAACATTTTGAAGCGGTGATTCACCCAGATGATTATGAAATGATCATAAAATCACTTAAGAATCGCGAAAAATTAAACGAGTCTGGTTTTGATCATGAGTATCGAATTAAACGAAGTGATGGAAGATGGATTTGGGTCAATTCTCGTGGTCGAGTCATCGAACGAGATCAAAACAATAACCCTCTTCGGTTGATTGGTACCATTCACGATATTACAGAACGCAAGGAAGCAACAGAAAAACTACGATTACAAGAAGAGAGGTTCCGCAAGGCTTTTGACTATGCCCCGATCGGACTCGCTTTGGTATCCCCTGAGGGGGCTTGGTTACGAGTGAACAAGAGAATTTGTGAGATTGTCGGATACACCGAAGAAGAGCTTCTCAAAATCGATTTTCAAACCATTACCCATCCGGATGATTTGGAGACCGATTTAAATTATGTGAAACAAATGCTCGAGGGGACCATTCAAACCTATCAAATGGAAAAACGATATTTTCACAAGCAAGGTCATATCGTGCATGTTCTGTTGGCCGTGTCCCTCGTTCGTGATAATCCGAATCAACCGCTTTATTTCATTTCACAAATTAAGGATATAACAGCCCGAAAAATGGCCGAGGAAAAACTGAAACAGAGTTTGCGGGAAAAAGAAACTCTTATTCAGGAAATTCATCATCGGGTAAAAAATAATCTCGCGGTGATTGGTAGCTTGTTTTACTTGCAATCACGCTATACCGATGACCCCACAATTCTTCGTTTGCTGCAGGATTGTCAAGATCGGGTTCGTTCGATGGCCCTTGTCCATGAACAATTGTATAGCTCACCAGACCTTTCAAAGATCAATTTCTCACAATATACACGCGAGCTAGTTCAGTCACTGTATAGGAACTATAATCATTCTGGTCACGATATTCAATTGCAATTAGACCTAGAATCGGTCACATTAGATGTCGAAAAAGCAATCCCTTGTGGACTTATTCTCAATGAATTAATCACCAATGCCTTCAAGCATGCTTTCCCAAGTCAATCCTCGGGTCAGATTCGTGTTTCCTTGACTCAAAAGGAAACCGGTGAGGTGACCCTTTCTGTGATGGATTCGGGTATTGGAATTAAACCTGACATTATTGAGAACAAAAAAATATCACTCGGAATGCGCCTGATTCACTCTTTAAGCAAGCAAATTGATGGACGGGTCAATTTTATCAATCATAATCCGGGAACGGAAGTCACTCTGACAATGGGAGCCTAACTTGTCAAATCCTCCAAGCCATATTTCACAACTTCGCGTTTTGGTTGTTGAAGATGAATCTTTGATTTCCGAAGAAATCATCGATCGTCTTGAATCATTAGGGTGTCGGATTCTCACCGTGTACGATTCCGGCGAGCAAGTTGTTCGCAATATCGATTCGCTCCAGCCCGAACTCATTCTTATGGATATTCACCTGAAGGGAACCTTAGATGGTATCCAAACGGCCGAAATTATTCGGCAAAGGTATTCGATCCCAATTATCTTCCTGACTTCCTACTCGGATTTAGCAACTCTGAATCGAGTCAAAGGAACCCGTCCCTATGGATACATTCTCAAACCCTTTCATGAAAAAGATTTGTTCGTCGCTATGGAATTAGCCATGGCCCGTTACCATCTAGAGCAAGCCGCTGGATCGTGAAGCGTGGTAGTAAGGTATATCGTAGGTTGTAGGTAGGGAGAATCAAAAATAGAGCATGATATAAATTAGTTGATATGTATATCGGCGATAAATCTTTATTCGCTCAATGATTTTTTAGAAGTGTGAAATTTTCTTATTTGGTCGGAGAGTTATTCTTCACTGATTTAGGTAAGATGAAATCGGCCATATAGAGTTGAGTGGGTGAACGGCCATCCCGATTGCTTGTCCACATGATTTTCGTATAGTCTGGACTGAATACGGGGAGAACATCGGAGCCGGGCGCGTATGTGATTCGTGTGGTTTCTTTGGTTTCGATATTCATCCAATACAAATCGTAGTTGGGACGGGCTTTTTCATCACTGTGATCGGCCGCTGTGTAAATAATATGTTTACTATCCTTATACCAATAAGGTGCCCAATAAATCCATTTGTCGTTATCAGTAAGGGCTTTTTCCCCCGTGCCATCCACATTAATTACATAGAGTTGCAATCGATCTTTTTCTTTACGATCGCTGCGGAAAATCACCTTTGTTCCATCGGGGGAAAAGAACGGGCCACCATTGTAGCAATTCGGAGCATTCGTCAATTTTTTGACATTCTTCCCATCGGCATCCATGATATAAAGTTGCAGGTGACCATCACGATTGGAGCAAAATACAATTTTCGAGCCGTCGGCATTGTAGGAACCCTCGGCATCGTAACCTTTCGTATTGGTGAGATTGATACGATTTTCACCGTTGAAATCGGTCTCGAAAATATCCATGTAGGGGTCAAAATCCCATTGATATTTTCGACGAATGCCGGCTTTTTTATCTTCCTCTCTTTGTTTATATTCGTCCTGTTGATGCTTTTTAGTCTCGGGGTCTAAATGACTCGATGCAAAGATCACACGGGGTTTTTTGGGATGGAAATAGGCACAGGTGGTCCGTCCGTTTCCGGGCGAAATGCGAGTGGCTTTCCCTGTTTCTAGGTCTTGGATAAAAATTTGATAGAAGGGGTTCCCGCCTTCTTTTTCTTCAGCTTGGTAGATGATTTTTTTCCCATCGGGAGAGAAATACCCTTCTCCGGCACGAACAAAATCTTTGGTCACCTGTTTGATATTCCGGAGATGTTCACTCTCGGCTTTGTCCCACGGAAGAGGATCCGTACCCAAGGAAAGGGAAAGTAATAAAATAGGTTGGAGCATCACGTTCGATTTACCTGAAAAGTCATTGGTAGGGAGATGTGAATATTCTATCGATTTTCGAGGTGAAAATCAATTCAATCACTTCATTTGATGGAGAGCTTCATCTGAGAAGGTTTTCTGTTAGGCCAGTAATCCTTTGACGACATCGCCATGAACATCGGTTAAGCGGAAATCCCGTCCTTGGAAACGATAGACCAATTTTGTATGGTCGATTCCTAAAAGGTGCAAAATGGTGGCATTCCAATCGTGAATGTGGACCCCATCTTTGACGATGTTATAGCCAAAGTCATCGGTCTGCCCCCAAGTGATTCCGGGTTTGACCCCCCCCCCTGCCATGATCATCGAGAAACATCGCCCATGATGATCGCGGCCGTAGTTGGTGTCGGTCAAGGCGCCTTGGCTGTAGACAGTTCGACCGAATTCCCCCCCCCAAATCACGAGGGTTTCATCCAAAAGCCCCAGTCGTTTCAGGTCTCGAATCAAAGCAGCGGTAGGTTTATCCACATCTTTACATTGGCCACGAATTTGGCTCGGTAACGAACTGTGCTGATCCCAGCCTCGATGCATGAGCTGAATGAAGCGAACGCCACGCTCGGCCATCCTGCGGGCTAGTAAGCAATTTCGGGCATAGCCGCCGTCTTCGTTTTTATCGTCGATGCCATATTCTTCAATCACTTTCTTAGGCTCTTTGCTCAGATCGGTGAGTTCCGGAACGCTGGCCTGCATTCGATACGCCATTTCATATTGGGCAATCCGAGTGTTAATTTCGGGATCGCCGAGGGCTTTGAGCGCTTCCTGATTCAATTCCCCGACAGCATCGAGCATACGGCGGCGGTCGTCAGAATCGATCCCCTCTGGATTCGAGAGATAAAGGACGGGGTCTTTCCCCGTTCGGAAGCGGACCCCTTGATGTTGACTGGGGATGAAGCCCGCCCCCCACAATCGGGAGAAAATGGGTTGATCGGTTTTATTGCCGCTCCCTTGTGAGATCATCACCACGAACGAAGGAAGGTCGGCATTTTCGCTGCCTATTCCATACGAAAGCCACGCCCCCAAACTGGGTCGGCCCGGTTGTTGGCTCCCAGTCTGCAAGTAGGTGATGGCAGGATCGTGATTAATCGCCTCGGTATTCAAAGAATTGATCACGGCCAATTCGTCCACAACCGTGGCCATATGGGGTAACAGCTCACTCATGTAAGTGCCACATTTGCCCCGTTTTTCAAACTTGAAGATGCTCGGAGCAATCGGGAGCGTTTTTTGTCCCGAGGTCATCCCCGTGATGCGCTGACCCATGCGCACTTCTGCGGGTAAATCTTTCCCCCGATGTTTATTTAGTTGGGGTTTGTAATCCAAAAGGTCTAAGTGACTGGGCCCTCCCGACATGCACAGGTAAATCACGCGCTTAGCTTTCGCGGGATGATGGAGCTTGGGCAAAATTCCCGGAACGGACTTTCTTTTCTCTTCGGCAAACAAATCGGGGTTGAGCAAAGAGGCCAAAGCCACTGTACCCAGCCCCGTTGCGGTGCGACCAAAGAAATGCCGACGTGTTTGCAGCTGTTGGGATTCGGTCCACGACATATTTGAATCTCCTCGCGAGTGAGATTATTGTAACGGATTTTTTTCTTGGAGACGAGTCGAACCGAAACAATAATCCCTATTACCGATTATCCCCCATCGAAGGCCGATTTCGCTTAGGACGTTTTCCGAATCTCCAATCTGGATAGGGAATTCCCGATTTGAATAGGGGATTCCCTATCCAGATAACGTAAAGGTGGCTCAATCGAATACCGATCAGACCGTGCCGAGAAGTTCCTTCAGGATATTATTCTGGGGATAGCTA
>JAOAAA010000204.1 GCA_026419115.1 Gemmataceae bacterium | reverse complement strand
GTTCCGGGCGAAGCACAGGATATTCGTCGGGATATGGACTTGGTGTTCAACGAATACACCATTGATCGACAACGTGTGATTATTCACGGAACGGGTATCGGCGGACAAATGGCCTACTACCTTGGCTTCAATGCCCGCGACGTTTTCCGTGGCTGCGTTCCTGTGGCGGCCAGCCTAGCGACCAATCCCAAGGACCCCCAACCGAATCAGCCCATCAGTTTCTTTGTCGTCGGCGGAGCCAAAGACCCCACCATCAAAGACATCGAAAAAGGGGCCGCCCTGTTGAAGGAGAAGAAATATCCCGTTTGGCTGCGAATCATGAAGGAGTCCGGCAAAGAATACGTCAACGATGACGATGCCGTTTTCCGTGAAATGGTTCGCTGGATGGATGCTCTCGACCGCCGATAATCGCCCAGCTCTACTCCGCTCCGCTCATCAGTGATACTTGAATTCCCCAAAAAAGCAGAAAGGCCCGCTCGCCGATAATCAGCCGCCGCTCCTCTTCGATTGCCCTCAACTCCCCGAATCGTTTTTCTCAGGCCTGGCGAACGATTGTTTTTCAAACCCATTTTCTTGGCCCCAGACCAATTCTTATTTCTCGGCTTGGTTCCAATCGTTGTTGATGAGAGGACCTTGAGGTTCCTCACGATCGGCTTGGGCAGCGGCGATCTGTTGGCTGAGACTCTCTCGCATGAACAGATACCCAATCAGCCCAATTAACCCCAATAAGATGGAAAAAATCATCCATGCCGTGGGATTAAAGCCCCGTTTTTTGCAATCACGAAAAACATAAATCGTTGCAAAAAGGTGAACGCCCAAGGTGAGCAAAACAAACACCCCCACGCAAACGAACATGCCCATGAAAAATTCTTGCACCCCCTGTTGATTAAAATTAGGGGCTGCATCCGCCCAAAGTCTGGGACTGGAACCAACAAACCATCCCCCTATCAAACCGAGGTGGCGTACTCGTGAAAATCCAATCGATCTCAACATAAATTCTCCCCCTGTAGCATCCCTATCTATTCACACTCAGCAGATTATAAAACCCCCAGAGGAATTATCCCGACTCAATCTTTCAAATTGACTCAAGATGGATCGCGAGCCCCTCAGAGCGGCTCAGCGGCATCAGAATGATTATGAGACTGAAAACAGCAAAGCTGTGCAGTACTCGCACGAGAAGAGACATTGGTTCATGCATCAGAATGATTATGAGACTGAAAACAGCAAAGCCCTTCAGTGGATTCACCTGACTAGACCCCATTTCGACTGCTTGATTCGATAACAGATTTTGCTTCAAGACTGGGCATATTTCATGAAGCTCTAATAAATGAGAACCCAAAGGGCAATTCTCATAATATCCTTAAACTAATGTAAAATAGTAGTTTAGAAAAATTTTTTCCACAAAGAAATGATCTTTGGCACACCTTTCGCTTATGGAATATCATTCATCACTCGGATCGAATTGGCCAAGGGAGAGGTGGTACAAGCGATCCGAGTGATTTTTTTTTGCCTAACAATTGAGCCGATTCATTTCACCTTGGCGAACACGAACACCAAGGCATACGAGATGCCGCAAACACGCCTAACAATTGAGCCGATTCATTTCACCTTGGCGAATCTTCAACGACAATCCAACCTGTGTTGAAAGAGAATCAATCGGGTTTTCCACCTTAAAATTAGAGAGACCCCAATGGGCATTATTTCTTGAAACATCTGATAATTTTGTCTCGCGTAGAGCAAGTTCTAGAGTGGTGTCGCGCTGATCATCCCCGATGATGATACTCTTTTCCGCTGACGATCCGGCATCCTTGGCGCTCCACCAAGCTCGAGACTGCTCCAAAGCCAGATGGGAAAGGCTCTAATCTCCCTCTCGATAAAATTCTGGATTTTCTTGACCTAAAGCCGAACTAGTCTCGCTGCAGCCGAGTCATACTGTTGCCCGAATACGAGGAGAGATCATGTCCAGGCTACGAGGGAAAGTTGCTCTGGTCACCGGAGCAGCCCGAGGCATCGGCGAAGCGATTGCCCAAGCCTTTCTCAAAGAGGAAGCCTATGTCTATCTCACCGACATCAACGATGAATTAGGCACCTGCACAGCGAGCCGGCTGGGTTCAGCTGCGAAATACCTGCATTTGGACGTTCGTCAAGAGCTGGACTGGTCCTTGGTCACAAAGCTGATTGTTGAAAGAAAGGGTCGCCTTGATGTAGTTGTCAATAATGCTGGGATTACGGGCTTCGAGGATGGGAATTTTGTTCATGATCCCGAAAATGCCAGCCTGCAAGCGTGGCGTGCTGTTCATGAGACTAATCTCGATGGGGTCTTCCTAGGTTGCAAGTATGCGATCCGAGCGATGCGGCCGAAAAAATGTGGTTCCATAATAAACATTTCATCGCGTTCAGGCCTTGTGGGCATCCCAAGCGCAGCAGCCTACGCCTCTTCTAAAGCCGCCATTCGGAATCATACAAAATCGGTGTCTCTTTATTGTGCGGAACAAGGCCTACAGATTCGCTGTAATTCTCTCCATCCTGCAGCCATTCTGACCCCCATGTGGGAACCTATGCTCGGACAAGGACCCGATCGAGAAGAACGCATGGCAGAGCTAGTGAGGGATACCCCCTTGCGGAGATTTGGCCAGCCCGAAGAAGTTGCGGCCGTGGCAGTGCTGCTCGCATCCGATGAAGCCACTTACATCACGGGGAGCGAACTCAGCATAGATGGGGGTTTGCTCGCAGGTTCTGCAGCCACTCCTCAGTGTAAAGACGTATAATCGTTTTCGCCCACAACAAGCCTGCCTTAACAAGATTAAGGAGAGATTCCGGTATTCCGGAATCTCCTGCGTAGAAAGCGATCACTCCTCCTCAAAAATTTCTCATGCCGACTCTTGTGAGATTACTTCTTGTCCCAATGTACCGTGCATTTCGGCAAAGCTCTTTGAAACTTGGCCACGCCCTCCGCGGTCACAGGGTTATCCGTGAGGGCGAGTTCTTTGAGGCTTCTGAGGGCGGTCAGCTTTTGCAGGCCGTCGTCGGTGAGGCGGTTGTGATTCAGAGCCAGTGTTTCCAGCGATTGTAATTCCGCCAACAGGTCGGCATCTCGGTCGATGAGCTTCAGGCCGGAGGCCTCCAAATGACTCAGCCTCGGAAATTCCTTCAACACCTTCAGTTCGCTGGCTACCGGATGACAGGCGATGATATTGAGCCTTTCGATTGGTAAATCTTTAAGAAGACGTACTCCTTGGGGCGTGATTTTGGTGACGCCGAGATTGAGAATGCGGAGCTTCTTCAACCCGACAAGATGCTTGAGACCTTCATCGGTCAACGGCGTGTTGTAGAAGCCAAGGGATTCCAGATCGGTCATTCGTGCGAGGTGGGCGACACCGGCATCGGTGATCTTGGTTCCGTCGAAGCCGGTCAATCGCAGGTCGGGCCGCGTGGCCAGCAGTTCCAACGAACGGTCGGTGATTTTGGTGCCGCCCAACCAGATGCTCTTGAGTGTCTTGATCTTGACGAGCTTCTCAACGGTCGCGTCACCGATGGCGTTGCCGTGAAAGCTGATCGTGTCCACCTGAGATCGTTCGAGCCACTGCAAGATCGGTTCGACATTGGCATCGGTTACGTTCTTGTTGCCCCAAGTATCAATCTGTGTGACACGGAACTTGCCGGCTGGTAACAACTTGACATCGTCGATGCGTCTTCGTTCCCCATCTCCGGTCGCAACGAAGACAGCACGTTGGGGGCCGGGCAGTGGGTTGAGCGACAGCAACCACTCGGCGAGTTTCTGGTCGGGGTCTTCCGGCACTCGCTCGAACTCGAACCACACGACGTTAGGCTGACCAATGTCTTTCCATCCGGCCCGTTGCGGCACGTTTCCTTGGGCATGTCGATAAATCAGCCGCAAACGTTCACCCTCGAATTCGTAGATACCGCGATGGAAATTCCGCGGCCCTTTTCCCTGTTCATCGTCGTAATCGAACTCTTTCGGCGACTTGGCCGGGTTGACTTGGAAGTTACCAGCGTAACGAGAGAAGCGGCCATCTAAAGTGCGTTCGACCTCGCGGCGATTGCCTTCGATCCGCATGATTGTGCCGCGTTGTTTCAGTTCGTCTTCTGTCAACCGCTTGCCGCTGGAATGCTCGGCCACGCACCGCCACGTTCCTTGCCAACGAGCGAGGTCGTCAGGCGTTTTCGGATCGCTTTGCGGAGGTTCCTTTTTCGGCACCGGCTCCTGTTTCTTCGGTGGCGTCTCCTCGCGCAGTTCAATCCGAGGCCCTGCGTCGCGGCTGACGGTGAACGTGAACTTGCGAATCACTTCCTCGCCGCGTTTCACGAGCAACTCGTGGGTGCCGACTTTCAGTTCGATCGGTGCCTGCAGCGACTCGGCCGAGACTTGCTTTCCGTCGAGGAAAAAGCTCAGCGTCTTGTCGTTCAGGTCCACGTCGATGTTGATCATCACCGTGGCGGTCGGCGTGCGGGTGAAGAAGATGATGCCGCCGAGTGCGATGAACCCGGACAGCATCACCACCCCAATCGCCACGAACACCCAACGCGGGGTGCGATATTTGGAGAGTGCGGCTTCCACCACGGCCGCGGTTTCGGCGCGGGTCGCCTTTCGCTCCATCGACATGACGGCGAACAGGTCGGCCATGTTCTCGCTCGACGTGGCCTCCTCGCCGTCGCGGCGGGTCGCGATCGGTTGCATGGTTTCCGCTGAGCCGCTCACGGGCTTCGGCGTCCGCAAAACCGCATCGATCGCGGCAGCGAACTCCTTCATGGACGCGAACCGCTCCTCTGGTCGTTTTGCCATCGCTTTCAGGCAGATCGACTCCAACCGAGGGTCGATCCCCGTGCGGCGCTGCGAGGGTTTCTCCGGCTCGACATGCAAAATCTGCCCGATCACCTCTGTGGCGGTTCCCTTGAACGGTCGGGTGCCGGTGAGCAGTTCGTACAGCACCACGCCGAGGCTGTAAATGTCCCCAGC
>JAOAAA010000203.1 GCA_026419115.1 Gemmataceae bacterium | reverse complement strand
CAATGATGGTGGCATGCAACACGGTAGCAATCACGGCCACTAACACGATAAGCCCGATAAACATCATGGGAGCGGTGAGCATGCCATTACTGTTAAAGCCAATCAAGCCCGAACGGAGCGAATCCAAAAATGCTTTGGCAGCGGGGTTCGCTTCACCAATACCGGTTAAGCCAACGGTTCTCTCGCTCAAAACCCGAGCAATCCCTCGATACACGAACATGCCACATAAGGTGACGAGAAAGGCTTGCAATTTGAGTTTCGTCACCAGTAACCCATGAATGAGGCCTGCCAAGGCCCCGAAGGCAATCGCTGTTAAAAACGCTAAGATCGGGTGAACCCCATTCGAGATCAGCACGCCAAAGCCCACCGCAGAAGCTCCCACGACCGAACCGATCGAAAGATCAATTCCCCCAGTGATGATTAGAACGGCCACACCGACCGTGATAATCCCTAAAAATCCCTGCCGATTGAAGACATCGATGAGATTGCTTTGCGTGATACCCCCCTTGAAAAAAAGCAGTACATACAAGCTGACTAACAGGGCCACGACACCGGCAACACGCAACATAATCAAAATTCCTTGAAGACGGTTTAGGGGAGGGTATTATGCGAGGGTTATCGCCTGAATTTTCATTTGAGGAAAAAGGCGAGGTCTTGTCCAGCCCGATTTGATTAGCCTTGAAGGTGCTTGCGCAGGGTTTCAAATCCCTTGACCTGTTCCCGCAAGAATTTTTCGGTCTCGTTGAGTTCCGCCTGCGTGCTGGTAGTTTGCGCACCAATCTCGTTCAGTTTGGTGCCCCACTCGTTCAAGCGGCTTTCCAATTGAACCAAGGCCCTTTCCAATTCTGTAGACGGGCCGATCGTCTCACCTTCCGGAGGAATCGTCAGGCTCGATAAAATTTTCGCCAATCCCTGTTCCATTTCCTGCAATAATTGAGCATTATCCAAATTTCGTCTCCCCTCATCGAAATGTCACGAAGAATTTGAAAGACTCAATGGGTCCTACCAAATCTCCTAGATTATTGCAACGCGAAATCCTCTCGATGAATGCAAAATAGAAGCCTACCAACACTCATGATGATTGCCACAGAGAACCTTCACTTATTTGAAGACGTTTGTTTGAGCATGAGAAATGACGGCAGCAACCAAAGGATGGAGCGATTTTTTTTCGAGAGTGTGGGCAAAATATCGTTCGCGAATCAGCGGAGCTTCGCCGACCACTTTAACTTGGTAGTCGGATGCTACCTCCTCCGCAACAAACGAAGGCATGGGGAAGAAACCGGCCCCCGCTTGCCCGAAGACCTTCATCAAGGCGGTATCAGCAAATTCCCCGCGAATCCGTGGATAAATCCTTTCTTGTTGGAACCACGCATCGAGTGCCCGTCTCAGGGAGGTGTTATCCATCGGTACAAGAATGGGGGCACCGTTGAGCGATTGAGGGAAATTTTTGCGGAGTCGATTGGCCAAAGTGGGGGTCGCCAAAAAGGTCACGCCACATTCTCCCAACAAATGCTGATGAACCTTGATTTTCATCCCTGAAGGGGGGGGGGATTCCATCAACACAAGGTCCAGTTGCCGAACCGCCAGTTCCGCAAGGAGCTTTTCGGGTTTGTCCTCTTGGCAGTAAATACGGGTATCCTCCGCGGCCGAAAAAAACGGTTCCAGTAATTTGCGGACCGCAATTTTCGGAAGCACATCGGCAATGCCAACCCGCAACCGCATACTGGGTCGGCCGCGGCCCTCGATTTGGCTGAGCAACTCGTTCCCCAACTCGAAAATTCTTAAAGTATAGTCGTTAACTAATTCCCCTAATTCGGTTAAGATCAGGACACGCCCCTTGCGATCGAATAATGGCCCCTTTAGGGCTTTCTCAAGGGCGGCGATCTGCGTACTGATGGCAGGCTGGCCGATCCCTAGCTCTTCCGAAGCGGGAACCATCCCTCCCATGCGAACGACGGTGGCAAACGTATAAAGGTGCTGGTAGTTCAGCTTCTCAAACATCGCGAAAACCTTTCATCAATTATTTCAATACTAACAATCAATCGATTCAATGTTTTAATACTACAAGTCGTGAGTATGATTCTTACGAGCCTAACACGAAATCAAAGGAGACTCACAATGCGAATCTTAATCCGACATCATGGAATCGACTTAACCCCTTCGGTTCGGGATATGATCGAAAAAACAATGGACCACGCCTTGGACCGAATCGATCACGATGTTCTTTCGGTGACCGTATTTTTATCCGATGTGAACGGTCCAAAAGGAGGAATCGATAAAGAGTGCCGAATCTTACTTCATCTCAAGCAAAGGGGATTCTGCACCGTTGAAGATAAGGATGATAGCCTCCCTCGCATGATGGAAAGGCTGGCCGATCGGGTCGCCCATACGGTGCGGCGGCATTTAGATAAACAACACAGTTTACGTCGGGGAACGCCCAATCCCAATTGAGCTTTCGCCTGTCTTGCCAACTTGGCTTCGATTAGCGTAGATTGGTTAGCCTGTTCATTTGAAGACCCCTTCGATGATCACAGCTCATTTGATCAGAATCATGCTTGCACCTCTCAAGTTTTTCTGATATGGGGCAACTTGCCTTGGGGAAACTCAAACCTGCGAAATTGTCGATAGGAACCTACGGGGTTCTGATCGATCCCCTGAGAGCGATGTGCGGGGATAACGAAGCATCGAATGGGGTTTTCAGAACAGGTTTGAGAAAGGCAATCGATCGTGAATTGGGAGATTCAATCTGTGTACGTTGCTTGCTCTTCTTTATGCTTTGGAAGTAGTCCGCTCACCGAGGCCCTGCAAACCATTGGGGACATGAATTTTCAGAAGGTCGATCTGGCGATCCACGAGCAGGGAAACCACTTAAAACCTTCTGAAGTTCTCAAGAATGTCAATAAGGTGGCTAACCAACTGCGCAAGTCGAACGTCGGTTATGTGGCCTTTCATGCCGAGATCGATGCCCCATCTTTGGAACAATATGCTGAGACGCTCAAGGCCATCTGCCGATTGGGACGCTTGTTGGCGGTTCCCTTGGTCAATATCCCTGCGGCCCCTTTGGGGGCCGATGTGAACGAAGAGGTCAAGCGCCTTACCCAGTTTGTCAAAATTGCTTCCGCTGAGGGGTTGATTCTCACGGTTGAAACCGATTCGACGAAGATCACTGCTAATCCACAAACCGCCTTGGAATTGTGTCAACGGGTTCCCAAATTAGCTCTCACGTTGGACCCCAGTCATTATCATGTAGGCCCCTACGCGGGGAAAGATTACGATGCCCTTTACCCCTACATTGCCCATGTTCGTTTGCGGGATTCCTCCGCACCAGACCAGTTACAGGTTCCCGTCGGTCAAGGGGAAATTGAATATGGTAAAATTATCAATTTGCTGGCTCGGCAGAATTATTCACGGGCATTAAGTGTGGACATTCGCGAAGTTCACAACGAAGCCTATCCGCATGTTCAAGAGGTTCGGAAGTTGAAATACTTGCTCGAAAGCATGGTCTAAAAATTCCTCTTCACCAAATCTTGTGAAATCGGTTACAATCTGCCCGCTGAGGGAGGAAAATTCATGTCAACGACCGATTGGACCACCACACGTTCCCAACTGGATGAGATCGATGCGATTCTCAAGCGGATGCTGAATTCTTCCGATCCCCAATCTGCTAGCCCATCGGTACCTAATGGATTTTCTACGGCAGCTATCCCTAGCCCCCCCCCTGTTGAGCATGTTCCTTCATGGGTTTCGGGAATGGCCCCTTCGGTCCCGTCGCCGTATCCTTCACCGTTACCCGCACCGGTTGCCCCGACCCCTGTGGGTGGTGCTTCATTTGTCGGTTCCGCACCGGTTGGTTCAACACCGGTTGTTCCCGCACCCGCTTACACTCCGCAACCGTATCCCTCCGCGACGTTCTCCCCAGATATTTTCTTTCCCTCTTCGGGAAGTTCGGTGCCGTTGCCTTATACACCGGCTCCACAAGTTCCGCTGTACACAAATCAGCAGAATCTCCCATTACCGGTGCCCCCTTCGGTTCCCCCTTTAACGTCGATGACGTGGGCGGACCCCGTTCAAGCACAACACCCGACGGCAGCAATCGTGTATGAATCGTCCCCGCAGTATGCAGAAACGATTCCGACCCCCTCTGCCGAAAATCCGCCCCCCCAGCCGAAGACGATGTCGCACCCCCCCACTCCGAGTTGGCTCATTCCCATTCTGATTGTGAACAAAGTGTTTGATATTCTCCTGATGCTAACGGGTCCTTTTGGGGCCGGCCTGAGAACGCCTAGTGGAAAAAATTTCTTAGGTTGGTTGGGGCTGATTATGTTGATCGGTGCGGTTCTTTGGGTGGTCGGTGAGTGGTACGGAATCCAATGGCCTTGGTAGGTTTCTGGGTGATTTTTTTCGTTCCGCTTACGAGATTGGTCTGATTTTCTTTTGAGTATTGATCCTTTCTGATGAACCGAGGTCTTCAAGCCGTTTCGATTCCGCCCCTACTCACTAATGTTTCGACCGATGCGACTGCCACGGAAGAACCGATGACTTCGAGCCGTTTCGATTCAGACCTTTCGTTTGAAAAGGCAAGAAAAATTGGCGGACGGTGGGGAGAAATTGAGATTCTCTGGTGTTCGTCGGAAACTTGGAAAAGTGCATGGAGACGGAGCAAAGCGGTAAGACGTGAGACTAATATTCAGTTGAAACTATCTTGGAAAATGCGTGAGAATTTCAGAGGCCATCTCAAATTGTGCCCGCTCGTAAAAAAATGAGCTGTCAACAAAGGGGTTCGGGTTATAAGGATTTTGCGGAGTTTAGGCAGATTTTTGAGAATCCCAATTGGATCGGTTTGACAGGTCAAAGAGTTGGTCTACCGTTTTGACGTAACCGACTCAGATCATCCACCCCTCGGATGAAGTAAAGTCCCGGTTCATCCGTGCGGTGTTGACGTATTAGGTCAACCTCCTGTTCCGACGGATGAGCGAATGTTAGCAAAGAGAGCGTAACACGCCATCCCCTAATACTTGGAGC
>JAOAAA010000202.1 GCA_026419115.1 Gemmataceae bacterium | reverse complement strand
AGAATCAATGAAGGAGGGCCTCCGACCACCACCGCCACCGGAAGCCGTTCCCCTCGGGCCAATGCTTCCGAATGATGCACCCCTATCCCCCGATGAATTTGATAGTGCAAGCCACATTCACGATCCGGCTCATAATCGTTCCCTGAAATTTGAACCCGATACATTCCGAGGTTCGATTTCTGCCAACCCGGACGATGAGGCGACTCCGTGTAAACTAAAGGAAGCGTTACAAAGGCGCCCCCATCATTGGGCCAGCACTTGAGTTGTGGTAGTTGAGATAAGGTGGTTTCTCTCTGTAAAATAGGACCATTTCGACAGGTCTTCGGAAGCATGCTCCACGCCGTTAAAGGTGCGGACCAATAACGCCAAAATTTTTTGAGGGCACGGCTGGGATCGGTTTTCAGATCGACTAAATCCTGCACGCGACGTAATCGATCCCGAAAGAGAAAGCGGGTCCGCTCGATTGTTCCAAACAAATTTGCCAGCATCGGGAAGCGTGTTCCCTTGACCTTGGTGAACAACAAAGCAGGGGATTTTTTTCGATACGCTCGCCTTTGAATCTCCGCAAGTTCCAACTTGGGATCGACTTCGATGGAAACCTCAACCAGTTGGTTTGTTCGCCGAAGATCATCCACACACGCTCGAAGGTTTTTGTATCCCACGACCAATAATCTCTTTACTGTTAAAATAATTGATAGTATCGACAAAATTAGAATTGACGATACGATCGTTAGGGGTATGCTAGGCATACCGGAACGATGAAAACTCGATCATGACTTTATCTTCATGATTAGGTAACCGCAGCAGGTTGGGACAACTCACGGAGGTTCACCAAACCCATGAGCAAACAAAAAAAACGAAACCGGTTCGACGAAAAAGCCATTCGACAACTTGCCAAAATCTTCAAAAGCCTATCCGAACCTATGCGACTGGAAATATTGGGAATCTTAATCCGAGACGGCAAAACTTCTGTTTCTGCCATTTGTCAGGAACTCGGAGGAGAGTCCCAGCCCGCCGTCAGTCATCATCTCACTCAATTGAAAAACGCAGAATTGGTTGACTACAGTCGCGAGGGCAAGTTCAATTTCTATTATGTTTCCGCAGAAGCCTTGGATGGCATTTTGTCACTCTTTTTCCCTGGTCATTCTGATTCCAATCAAACTTTCGATTTTGGAAATCTCGCCCTGAGCTTCCGAACCAAAATCCTCAACTCTCGTTGAACTCAATTAGTCTAACAGGCTGTACATAATCTCGCCGGCAAGGAAAGAAGCGAGATTGGCAAGGACAATCGCAACATAATCTCGTGGCCTTGCCCCTAGCTCTGAGGTTCGTCCCCCAAAGGCCAGCCAAAAAATAAGGCATTCCGCCAACGGGGCAAAGGTCTCGGCCACGAGGATATAGCCCGTCCGATTCCAACCAAGATAATCCATCAGCATCTCGGGCAACACGAACCACACAACGGGATAAGTGCAAGCCGTGAGCCAAACTCCACAAAATAAACGTCTGGGGATCGGATGATGTCGGGACAGACCTACGAGCAAAATCGGGATTTCGACCACAATCGTGAGCAAATAGCAAAAGCCCATCATCAAAAGGTATTTGGGATCGAGATTCATAGCGATGACATCATCCTCAATGAGCGATTCCAACATCCTCAAACAACAATTTCAACATCCTCTATGAGCGATTACAGCATTCTCAAACAACGATTACAACATTCTCAAAAGGAAGGGGATTTCGGCCAGCACATGGAACATGGCGACCAGAAAATAAATCGTCCGCGTGGTGGAATAATCCACCAAGAAGCACGCCCAAAGTACGAAAACAATCAACAGCCCCAATAGAAGAAAGGTCGTAATGGCCGATTGCCATGAAACCGATCGGCGAGCCATAGGGATCGTTTTCAACGACCAAGGGACCGATCGTAATCCTAAAAGGGGAATCAGAACAATCCAAATACCGTAATGGATCATCTCTAAGTAGGCATGGGTAGCCACAAGTAATCGTGGAGGTATATCTGTCAAAAACCAATCCCCTGCATGAGCCATCAATGCCATCGTGATCGGGTCATCCCCCGCCATTGCAGGAGCTTGGTACGATTGCCAACAGACAAATAACCAGCCCAAAGGAATCACAGGTAATGCGAACCAGTAGGCCCATCGCCATTCGCGATGGGATCGTTTCAGTTCTCGATCTAGCAAAATGAATGCAACACAGGGATGCAAGTAAACCAACAAAACGGAAAGGGCAAAAGGTTCCAGCCACACACCCGCAATGAGCAAAAAGGCAACCGGCCAAACCCAACCCGCATCAAAACGAGGATTGGTCCGCGATCGCATATGAATGAGGGTGGCAATCCACAATAAAAAAAGGCTGTTCCAACCGGCATACAGGGTCGAATAATCCAACGAATTTCCCGCGATTCGTAGATAGCTTGGGATCAACCAGAACGCAACAGTAAGCCCTACGATTCCGACAAACGAGACCAGAAAAAATGGAAACAATCGCCCCGTTCGAGCGGGCAGCCGACCCAAAATATAGCGGGCTTCCATCCAATTATGAGGACCAGCAAACAGAAACACCGCCGCCACGGAAAGTGCAATCGGGGCCATGCCCGCCAGACAAGCCGTTACGATCACTAAACTCACAAATCCCACGATAAACCAAGTACTTGACCCCGAGATTCCCACGGGTCGAATCGACGAGAGCGTTTCGGTATTCATTCCAGTATCGACCTATTGGGAAGATTGTTTCTTAACAGACGAGCTTCACTGAACCACATCCTCGGGGAACCGACAAAAGGTCGCCCATGCAGGCTACAAGTTTTTTTGTAAGATCGTTTGGGGAGATCATTCGGGGAGTTTTGCCTTCTGGATTTTCTCAAAAGTTTTTGGATCGAGAACCAAGGTCCACGATTTGTCCCCCTTGGCCGAAAGCTCGAATTCGCCTTCAAATAGAAGCGTTTGTTCTTTGGGCTTCGCTTTCTTAGGAACAGGAATATCGGCATAGGCAATCGCCCCCACCGTGGTAACAAGCCCTGCGCACACAATCAGACTTAGGATTTTGTGAGAAGTTCCCTTTCTCACCAACCAAATGCCTCCTGTGATAAAAGCCAGAGTTAAGGCAGCGCCAACGATCCACAACCGAGGTCGAGTGGTTTGGCTTTCTTCTTTTTTATCAAGCGGGTCCACATCGCGGATCCCTTCGGGCCGAGCCGGCGTGAGCAACGCTGGTTTTTTCGCCCCTAGATCGACAACAATCCGTAATTTCGGTTTCTCGGGAGGATCGAAACGCACATCCGCGCGAGTTATGCTGGTCCCAATCAATAACAAACCGAAAACCAACAGACGAGGTAAGGTCTTCATCACCTTTTCTCCGAAGGGGGTGCAAAAGATCATTCTTCCAAAGTTCACTCTTCCAAAAGATTACTCTCATGACGAGGTCTTACCCCGATTTGTTTGTCACAAAGTTTAAGAATTCCGTTTAAAGTTTGAGGAGGCGAGCAATTTCCGCACAATCTTTATCGCCCCGCCCCGAGAAACAGAGCACGACCCGTTCGTGTTTAGGACGTTTCGCAGCAATCCGAACGGTCTCAACGATCCCATGAGCCGTTTCCAACGCGGGGAGAATCCCTTCCAGTCGAGAACACAAAGCAAATCCTTCGAGAGCATCGCGATCCCCCACGCTTGTATATCGCACCCGCTGAATTTCCTTCCAATAGGCATGTTCCGGCCCTACTCCTGGATAATCGAGACCGGCAGAAACCGAATGAACCGGCGAAGTTTGACCATCATGATCTTGCAGGACATAGCTAAAGGTGCCGTGCAAAACACCCGGTTGACCGTAGCTCAACGTGCTAGCATGTTCGCCAGATTCACAGGAGCGGCCTCCGGCTTCCACCCCCACCAGTTCGACTTCCGAATATGGAATAAATGGATAGAACATCCCTGCTGCGTTCGACCCCCCCCCCACGCAGGCAACCACGACATTCGGCAGCGTGCCAAATTGCTCAAATGATTGAGCGATTGTCTCTTCGCCAATAACCGATTGAAAATCCCGTACGATCATCGGGAAGGGGTGAGGGCCGATCACCGAGCCAATAATGTAATGGGTATTTTCCACGGTGGCCATCCATTCCCGCATGGCTTCATTGACCGCATCGCGAAGGGTTTTGGAACCGCTCTCAACGGGGACCACTTGGGTTCCCATTGCTTTCATCCGGAAGACGTTCAGCTCCTGCCGGCGAATATCTTCACTCCCCATGTAGACCCGACAGGGTAGATTCAACAGCGCCCCAGCTGTGGCACTGGCAACCCCATGCTGACCCGCCCCCGTCTCGGCAATGATGTTGGTTTTGCCCATTCGCTTGGTCAACAGAGCCTGACCAATCGCGTTATTGATCTTATGGGCGCCGGTATGGTTTAGGTCTTCTCTTTTGAAATAGATTTGGGCGCCCCCCACATGCTCGGTCAAACGTTTGGCATAATATAACCGCGAGGGACGCCCCACATAATCGGCCATAATCTGCCTAAACTCTTTCTGGAAAGTCGGATCGGATTTTGCTTCGAGATAGGCTGCGGTCAATTGTTCCAACGCAAACATGAGGGTTTCCGGAACGAATCGCCCACCGAACCTGCCAAATCGCCCGCGAGAATCCGGTAAATTCTCTGTCAAAATTGCCATAATATCGTTACATTATTTAAAGGGACGAGTTTATATAAATGATATTCCCATCCGAGAAAAATGATATTCTTAGGAAAAGAAATCGGAAGTTTTTTTGCGTGGGAACCTTCCCAGGGGTGTTTCTCGTCTAAAGATTAATAGATGCTGGGACTTATTACCTTCATTAGTGAGACGTAGCGTATGATGGATCAAGTGATTAAATCGCAGTGCCCTTCCTGTCGAAACGCCCTGAATGTCCCCGCCGCTTACCTTGGCAAAACCGTCCGCTGTAAACATTGTGGCCACATGTTTGAAATTCGGGCAGCCAATAACTTTCCTACGGGCAACACGGGTACGCTGCCAGCTCCTCAGGTGACACCACTTCCGGAAGTGCAACCC
>JAOAAA010000201.1 GCA_026419115.1 Gemmataceae bacterium | reverse complement strand
GAAGTACACCAACCCCTCCAAACTCGCGATTAAAGGGGGAAGTAACGGGGGGCTATTGGTTGGTGCGGTCATGACACAACGCCCCGATTTATTTGGTGTTTGTTTGCCCCATGTCGGGGTGATGGATATGCTGCGCTTCCACAAATTCACTGCGGGACGATTCTGGGTCGATGACTATGGCTCGCCCGATAATCCCGAAGATTTTGCCGCTTTGCTCAAATACTCTCCTTACCATAACCTCAAGAAAGGAACCAAATATCCTGCGACCATGGTGATTACGGCCGATACTGATGACCGTGTGGTTCCGGGGCATAGTTTCAAATTTGCCGCTCAACTTCAGTACTGCCAAGCAGGGGAAGCTCCCGTGTTGGCTCGGATTGAAAGTCGTGCCGGTCACGGGGCAGGCAAACCCACGGCGAAACTCATTGAAGAGCTGGCCGATGAGTATGGGTTTATCGTGAAGAATCTCAAGATGAAATTGAACAAATAGACTCGTTTTTCGTCGGTCACTGGGCTTTTTCTCGTGGGAGAAGCCCCTCCCTCCACCCGCTTCAGGTAATTGTCCCAAGGGATAAGCCCCCACTCCTCCACTCGCTTCAGGTAATTTTTGGGGATGTTCTGATTCGATCTAAGAAGTATTTTTTTGAAGTTCTCACACGTTTTAGGTAATTTTTTTGGTGGTCCCGAGTTTCGGTAAATCTTCTAAATCTTTTAGGCCAAACATCTCTAAAAATCGTTCCGTTGTGACATAGGTCGGGCCTTGGTCGCCTTTGCCGGTATTCATCACCAAGCCCAAGCGAACCAGTTGCCGAATCAATCCCATAGAATCGATTCCCCGCAGGGTATCGATATCGGCCACGGTGATCGGTTGCCGATAAGCAATAATCGAAAGAACATCCAAGGCCGGTTGACTCAAGCGAATCTCACGGGGGCCACCAAACATCCGTTGGCGTACCGGCTCGAACCGAGAACGCAGCCGTAACGAATATCCCCGAAGAGTGCTAGCAATCTCGTAGGGGCGGGCTTGCTGGCGGTAGGTTTCATCCAATCGATCGATAATCTGCAAGAACTCGAATTCGGTCAATTCGCGAATGGCATCGCGAACATGAGGATAAGTCAGTGGAGGCCCGCCGACAAAGAGTAACGCTTCGATGATTTGCAAAGGGGTCGGCGGAACCGACTCTTCCACAACCGCAAGAGCCAATGCAGGGGGAGCCGCAGGAACGGACGGTGTCGGGGGCGTTGACTTGGATGATGTGGATGGTGCAGGATTTTCCGATGGGGGGGGGGCAACCGGATTCGATTGCGATGATTCGGGTACAATCGTAGGGAACGCCAATGGGTTGAGTAGCCCTTCAGCATCATCGATTTCCCACGTTTGCGAGCCAATTTGAACAGCGGCATTCACGGCCTCGGCTTGATGTGGCGGCAGGGTGCCTTCCGGAGGTTCCTCGTTCGGTTTCGGCGGTGGTTCAGATTCCGAGGCCATACCACTGTATTGTACCAGCAATTGGAATGTTCAAGCAATGGGGATTTTATCACTCCCCTTCCCGTTTCATGTCAATACCTTCCATCGAAGAGACTCCCTTATTGTTTCCCGTACCCTTTACCGCAACAACCCTATGAGCAATCGAATAACAAGACATTTTGTTCGCATCAACAAGGTTCCCGTTGTTGCTTGAGGAAGGGGTCTTCGGTTGTTTTGAAAGGCAATGCCGACTAGAAATAGCATAGGGTCATTCATCGAGGGGATTTTTTTTCATGGCCGATTTGTTAGACCGTCGCGAAGTGCGGATTCGCCGGATGTTCGATGGCATTGCAGGGAAATACGATTTCCTCAACCATTTACTCAGCCTGAACATCGACAAGCGCTGGCGAAAAACCGTTACGAAACTGGTTCCAGTGCAAACAGGCCCCCTACTGGATTTATGTACGGGTACGGGGGACTTGGCTTTTGAATACGATCGCGTGACGGGTGGAAAAATCGCCATCATTGGGGCCGATTTTTCTCCCCGCATGCTGGAACGAGCGGTGTGGAAAAATGCCAAAGCCCAATCCCAATCGCGAATTCAATTTGTCGAGGCCGATGCGCAACATCTCCCCTTCGCGGACAATACCTTCGAGGTCGCGACGATTTCGTTTGGTCTGCGGAATGTCACCAATCCCGATTTGGGCCTACGAGAAATGACTCGGGCCGTTCGCTCGGGCGGGCGAGTCGCGGTACTGGAATTTTCTAAACCAAGGCATTGGCTCCTCGGCAAAATGTATACAGGCTACTTTAAGCATGTGCTGCCACGTATTGGCCAAGCCTTTTCCAAAAGCGACGAACAAGCCTATGCCTATCTCCCTGCGAGTGTCATGGAATTTCCCGATGGCGAAGCCTTGGCCGAGAAAATGCGAGCTGCGGGGTTAACTCAGGTTTGGTTCCGCCCCCTCACCTTCGGGATCGCCACTTTGTATGTGGGCACGAAACCCTAACGATCCTCAAAGGGACAAACGCTGTTTTTCATTTTGTGATGGTGAATAACATTCCAAGAATGTCCTTATTGATTTACCCTCATCAAAATTGAACAAAGATTCCCCCCCCCCCTCGTTCTGATTTTCACTGGCGATTCTCCGTACCCTCAAAAGTAAGGGAAGATCAGGCGATTCTCCGTACCCTCAAAAGTAAGGGAAGATCACCCGTTCATATAAAAATTCCCAAACCCCGTAGAAGTACGAATAACCAATCGAATGACTTTGGCAACGGATTTTCGTACGGACTTCAATATCGGTCACGAGCAATTTTTCGTCGATGTGATCGCGGGGATCAATATCCGGTGTGTTGATGCGGACCAGAGCACGAACAACGGGTTCATTTTCATCCTGATCGTTCAAGTTTGGTTCGGCACTAGAAGAAATATCTCGGCGATACAACCGCCCAACCCCCTGATGGCCGGGTAACGGTTGACTGCTCACCAAAACATCCACATCCAGATATTCATTGGGATCGTCGGTCTTGAAGCCTCGAATCACCCGTCCGATATGTTTTTGAGGGATTTTGAGTTCAATTTCCCAACCGCCGTTGACGTTCCCCACACGAACGACCGGATCGGAATTTTTGACCGACTTATTCAAGAGTTGTTCACGAAAATCGGGTGTGACCACGCGCCATAATGCGGAACCCGAGGCGGCTCGGGCGGGCAAAAAATTGGGGGCATGCACAGTATAATAGCCCGGACGGGTCAAATCGCAGCGGAGATTTTTGGCATAGTTATCCAATTGTGCCCGATACTGATTGCGTTCCGCTTCCTTCGAGACCAATTGGGTTTCTAGTTCCGCTTTCCTTTGGGGATTCTGTTGGGTCTCACGACTTTGCAGGTTCGATTTGATCGTTTCGATTTCGTGATCTAAACCTTTCTCTTTGCTTTGTAATTCCCGAATCGTGCGGTCATACTCGCTGTTATAAAGGACCGCAATAACGGCATCGGGTGGGATTTCTTGATTGGGAAAAACCTTAATCTCTCGCACTTGTCCTTCCACATTGGAATAGACGTAGTGACGATCCAACGGCACCAGGCGACCTTTGGCATCGACCTTGATGGGGGCTTCAAAATAGATCAAAGCGAAGACTAAAAGAAGCAACGCAGCAATGGCAGTGAACAACCAAAAACGGGCTTTGCCTCCCAATCCTTGTTGCACCTTTTGCAGGGGCCACCAAAGGGGTTTGAGCGGAACACTTTTCATTTCCGCAGCATTGTAAAGGGCGGTCTCGGCGTGTTTACTGAGGACCAGTAATTGCTCCTCCATCTGATCCATATTTTCTTGAGGATCGAATACCTCCATCATCAAGGCAGAACGGGAAGGTTTCAGGGGTTTCTTTTCGCCTTCCTTGTTTTTTTCGCGATCATCCCGCAAAGGCAACAATACCAAAAGTGAGGGTGTTTTTTCCTTGAGATATTCATCCAACGCTTTTCGTACATTCGGCGGTAAAGTGGGATCGAGTTTGCCCTTAAAGGTGAGCTTTTCCCCCCATGCAATCACAGCATCGAAGAGCTTTCGCATTTTGATAATATGGCTACTGGCCCGTTCTACTGTGTCGGCGCCGCTAACCGCTTCGATTGTGACCTTCCGACCATGGCGAACCCCGACGGAAACACGATCGCATTTGATAAGCCGTCGGGTCTCGTTAGCCACATAGTAGGCCACTTGTGTGGGGTTCAACGAACTGTGTACCTTGCGACTAAAACCTTCGATCTCGGTGAGCAGGCGTTGTTCCTGCAAAAGTCGTTTGGCGCTATTGTTGCGAATATATTGCGAAGCCCACCCCGAGAGTTGACTGGCATAGGTCAATAAATCTTGAGGGTGGATATTCTGCGGGTGCAGCAGTTCAATTAAACCGCAAGGTTCGTTATTCTCGTTGTAAAACGGGGTCAGAACCAACAGGTACGGGGTGGGATTCCCTGCGTTGGGAAATCCTTGAGCGGCCTGATTAGGTCCCAATACCGCCGATTTTTTGGTTTCCATCGAAACGGCAACCAAAGCGTTATGCAACTGACGAGATTCCGGCCGATCATCTAAACCCAGCCGCTCGAAATTCTCCAAAGCTAAAGGTTGAATCAACCCCTGTTGCGATTGAATCCAGACAGCACCGGCAAAAGCACCAATCCCCAGCACCCCACGTTGAATCAACTCGGGATAAAATTCAGCCGGAGGGATATTGCTCCCTGCGAGAGTGGCCAGTTGTTCTAACGAATGTTCAACCTGTCGTCGTAACTTCTTAATTTGTTCTTCTTCAGGTGAAGGTCGATTCACCGACATAAGTGATTCTCAATACAGTGCTTCAAATCCGAATCCAAACGCCCCTCCTTGTTGAAACCAAGTCAGTGGTTCCCAAGAGAGGCTTTTTACATAGTGTAAGAACTTCAATCGTTCTCCCAAGTGATCTTTTTCAAGGATTGGTCACTCTGAGTGGAGCAGAAAATGAGTAGGGGGGGCACAATTCGGATTTTGATGCTCCAATAAGGGGATGCCCTCGATAAAATCTAACAAACGATCAACTTGACTGCTCAGAAGAAATAAGGCAGTGTAATTATTCTCGGCATGAAACAACATTTTCTGCATAGAACAACAGGCCGATGAGACGTAGTTAACCCGATCCTTTCTTTGGCCGGTGTACCAATCCGATGAGAGATGATCAGATGATAGGAATCATTCATCCCAACAAGGTGAACAAATCTGGTGGAACT
>JAOAAA010000200.1:363-5317 GCA_026419115.1 Gemmataceae bacterium | reverse complement strand
CTTTTTGCTCACAATTCGTCATAATAACTTTTTAAGGTCTGTTTCATGGAGATTCTGCATGTTGACTCTCTCCCTTACTATCCTTTTATCAATCCCCCCTGAAACGGCAGTCACCCCCGAGACCTTGGTTCGGCAATTAGGGGCCGCTAAATTCAAAGACCGTGAAGCCGCAGAATTTCAACTCATGGAACTGGGGGCCGCGGCCCTTCCTGCCGTCTTGAAAGGGATCAACGATCCCGATGCCGAAATTAGTGCCCGTTGCAATGCCCTATGGCCGAAATTGTATCGTTTGGATATTGACAAACGTGTGAAGGCCTTCTTGGATGATCCCAAGGCCAAACTCACCCCCGATGTTCCCGGCGCCACGATTTGGAAAGCGACTCTTGGCGAGTCCGAATCGAGCCTCGAATTATTCCGCAAACACATCAAAGAATTGGCCCCGAAATTCGTTGAGTTAGAAACGAAAAAAGGAGATGAATACTCCATTTATGCAGACTACTTACTTTCGATTTATCCTCGAACCCGTGTGGTTCCTGCAGGGATGAAAGATGATAACGGATTGACGGAAGCCGACCTGATTATGTTTTTGTTCCTTGGTGCGCAAGGAAAAACCCGTGATAATCGAGTGAATCAGATCGGGCAGGGAATCAACTACTACACAGCCGTTTATCCCATTTTCAATCTGCCCCAATTCAAAGATATGATCAACAAGACCGAGGCTCATCGAAAACTGTATGTTTCTTGGCTAAAAAAAGAACGATATATCACCCTAGTTCGACGAGGATTTGAAGTCGGCATTCAAGCGAAGATTCCTGAGATGGCCGATATGGGACTGGAATTGGCCAAGGACAAATCGATCCCCATCACCATTTCGTACATTGGTCTTCTTGCTTTTGGTCACACCGCAAAGAAGGAAGACTTCAAAAAGCTCGAAGAGTTCTTCAAAGATCGGACTCAAATCGGTGGAGTGGTTGCTATTGGTGGGGAACAAGGGGCAACCGAAGTGCGTGATATAGCTCTAGCTGCAGCGGCCCAAATGTTCGGACTCGACATTAAAGAACTCGGTTTCCCAAGACCTTTGCCCAAATCAACAGTCAACACAATTGCCCCTTCTTACATCTACTTTGCTTTCAGCAATGAAGCGCAAAGGGAGGCCGCATACAGTAAGTTTGAAAAATTCTTGAAAGAGAAACATCCCGATTTGGAACTCCCCCGTCCGAAAGAAAAACCCAAGGATAAAAAGGATAATTAAACTTGAGTCATCATATCTTAACCCTACTCAACTCCGCTCATTCATCACATTTCAACCTTGTTATTTGCGTTCTCGTTTATTTCATTTGGATTGCTTTTGTAGGACAAATCAAAACACAGGCCTGACAACTGATACATTCCAACGGTCGTTTCAAATAGGGGTATCCCCGAGCCGTTTCGGTCAGAAATTTTTTCGGGGTCGTTTCCGAATGATCCAGTTTCGGGGCGATCTCGGAAAGATTCTTTCTCAGCGTCGTTTCCGAGTGATCTGGATTCAGGACCGCAAGACATAGGACCGGACAAATGGCCACACAATCGCCACATTGGATGCACAAACGCCGATCGAGTACCGGAAGTTCTCTTCGCATCGCTCATAACCCTGCCATGCGCAACGAGGAAATCATACAGCCGTTAGCTAAATCCTCGGCCACAGGTTGGGTGAGCGGAGGAAAGACAATATATTTTGCCCCCAAATCGAAAACCAGACAAGCTAAATTTTCGCGTTGCTGCGAGTCGGCCTTGACATCGGAAACAACCACAACCGGACAATCGGGATACTGGCTTGTGATTTGCGAGAGAAGTTCTAATCCCGAGAGGAGGTCCCGTTCAAATTTGAGAAAGACCACCGAAATTCTCGATTCCTTAAGTAGCTCGAAAATCGACTCGGCCGAACGGCATTGTCGGATCAACCAACCTTGATCCGACGCGAGTTTACCCAAGAGTTCGGCAATGGCACCATCGCTTTCGTAGATCAGCAACTGGGGATATTTCATGGATATTTTTTCAGGAACCGAGACTATTTCGCATCTTTAACACATCGGAAACCGGTATGATTCGCTGCGCTATCGGCAGGATTACAATCTCGAGTATTGGGCAAATATCGTTTACAGTAATCATCGGCACAAAGGAAACTCCCCCCTCGGCGAACGCGATCCCTTTGCCGTTCTTCCATGGGATTCGCAGCCGGTGGAAGTTCTGGCCCCTTGGGATCAACCACCGTTTTATTCGGGTAACCATAACGCAGATAATAATCGCTGCACCACTCCCACACATTTCCCGACATATCGTATAAGCCAAAACCATTGGGTGGAAATTGTTTGACGGGTGCCAAACCAAGGAAGCCATCACGCCCTGTGTTCAAATGAGGAAATTCTCCTTGGAAGGTATTGGCAAAATACTTGCCGTCTTGCCCTTGGGGAGTATGCCCCCAAACATAAGGGGCATTTTTGAGGCCCCCTCGGGCAGCATATTCCCATTCAGCCTCGGTCGGCAGTCGTTTCCCTGCCCATTTGGCATAGGCATTTGCATCCTCCCAAGAAATGTGAACCACAGGATAGTTCCCCTTTCCTTCGATATTCGAGTTTGGTCCTTCAGGGTGACGCCAATTTGCACCATTGATTTTTTTCCACCAAGGCGGAAGAGGCCCCCCTTCTTGATACTGGTGCGGATCGATCTTTTCTTGCGGAGGTTGAAAAACAGCTGAAAAAGGGACAAGGTCCTTTTCGCGAATGTCCAAACCTGGAAAATCTTCCCGTTTCGGTACCCGTTCCGCAATGGTGATATATCCCGTGGCTTTGACAAATTCCGACCATTGATCGTTGGTCACTTCGGTTTCATCCATCCAAAAACCGGTGATTTTCACCAAGTGCCTCGGATACTCATCGCTTCTCGGATCGTTGCTCCCCATCTCGAATTCGCCACTGGGAATCCAAACCATTCCAGCTGGTGCGGGTCCCCAAGGTCGATCGGAATCTAGCCCTAATCCGAAATAAATTGCCGTGAGCAACACAGCGAGTAGCCCCCCCCCGAGGAGGATTCGTGGGAATCGCCCTTTCGGTTTCGCCGAGCTAGTTTGAGGAATCACCTTGGGTAAGGGTTGCGAGCGGGGAGGTCGTTTTGGCACAAAAAAGCTCCTTAACAACAATCCTTCGAGGGGACCCAGATCATCTTAGCGGGTTCCGATTTCCCGAGAGAGAAAACTCAAAAACCTTTGGGGAAGAATTATTCCTCAATTCCTCATATTTGAGTTTCTGTAATGTTTTCTGTTGACCTGAGTTTTCTTTTGCGTAGTGATAGCGATACAAGGATGTCCGTCCCATAACGGGCGAGGGCTTCCATTTTTCTCAACTTCTCCCATGACAACTTGGAGAAACATCATGCGTTCGATTCTTTTTGGTTTATCGTGCTGTGCCCTTGCATTGGCCAGCGTGACGGGTTTCTCGGCCAAGGCCACCGCAGCAGAAGAACTCAAAACCGGCAAAGTGACCTTGCAATCCGCAGGACCTTTGGCCTTTGGCGAAAAGGGGATTCTCTTTATCGGTGATCCCAAAGCGGCCGTGGTTTATGCCGTGGATACCGGTGACACCGAAGCCGCTCCTGCAAAACCTGTTAATGTCAGCAAACTCGATGCGAAACTCGCAGGGGCTTTAGGAGTCAAAGCCGACGAAATTTTGATCAATGATTTGGTCGTGAACCCCAGCTCGAACAAAGTGTATTTATCGGTGACCCGAGGTAAAGGAACCGATGCGCTCCCTGTGATCCTATTTCTAGATGAAAAAGGTGTAGCCAGCGAATTATCACTCGATCAAATCCCCTTTGCTAGGGCTGAATTAAGAAAACCCGCCGAAGGGGCCAAACAACGTCTAGAAGCCATCACCAGTATCAAGGTCGTGAAGAACAAAGTTTATGTAGCCGGTCTTTCTAACGAAGAATTTGCCTCCACCTTACGAGTGTTCAACTATCCTTTCGATGGGAAATCTTCCAATGCCGGTATCCAAATTTATCACGGTGCGCATGGTAAGTACGAAACGGCGTCCCCAGTTCGGACCTTCACCCCGATCGAACTCAACGGCAAGGAAGAAATTTTGGCTGCCTACACCTGCACTCCCCTCGTGCGGATTCCCGTTTCGGAACTTAAAGATGGAGCCAAAGTGAAAGGGACCACTGTGGCCGAATTGGGCAATCAGAACAAACCGTTGGATATCGTCCCCTATTCCAAAGACAACAAAACTTATTTGCTGATGGCCAATAGCCGACGGGGCGTCATGAAAGTTTCCTTGGAAAACATCGACAAAGTGGAAGCCATCGTCAGCAAAATCAACGGCACCGCCGGCCTAAAATACGAAACCATCGAGTCACTCAAAGGGGTCGAACAACTCGATAAACTCGGCGACAAACATGCCGTTTTGCTCATCAAAGGGACCAATGGCTACGAAGTGAAAACGATTGAATTACCATAATTCGATTACGGCAGTATTCCTGATTTTCGAGAAGGCCCTATAAGGAGGGTGTTTCCTCCACTCGGGTCTTCTCCTCTTTTTTAGGGCTTATTCATGTTCAAACATCTGTATCCACTGGCCCTGATTCTCCTTCTCGTTCATGGGTTAACCTATTCTCAGGAACCCAAGAAGAAGGACATTTCTATCCGCTATGTGGAAAAAGGAGAAAAGAAAAACGAGGGGCGGTTCGAGGTGGTCGGCCTACCGGCAGAAGCCCTCAAAATTTTGGAGAACGAGGAAATTCGCAAAACCGTCCTGAATGTCTTTGTAGATTCCGAAATTCGGCTTCTCGGGACTTCCGGAATTTCTGAAGGGGTATTGTGGTTTCAGCCCCGTTTTCCCCTTGCGTTTGATGTCAAACATTGCGTGAAATTCGAGAGTGGTCGGCACTTCAAGGACCCTGTTCAACTACAGTTGGAATATAC
>JAOAAA010000200.1:0-353 GCA_026419115.1 Gemmataceae bacterium | reverse complement strand
AATATACTCTCAAACGTCCTGCCACCCCACCGACTCATGTGGTACAAGTTTACCCAACCTCGGAGATGGTACCGGAAAACTTACTCAAATTCTATCTCGAATTTTCCGGTCCGATGAAACGAGGCGAGGTTTACAAACACGTCAAAATACTCGATGCTAAAGGTAAACCGGTCGTGTTACCCTTTCTCGAATTAGATGAAGAATTATGGGATGTGACCGGAACCCGTCTCACGTTGTTCATCGATCCCGGAAGAATCAAACGGGGGCTGAAACCAAGGGAAGAAGATGGCCCCGTCCTTGAGGCGGGTGAACGATATACCCTTGAAATCTCTACGAATTGGAAAGATGGTAAC